>NZ_JALRNG020000044.1:0-50731 GCF_030272875.2 Pseudomonas sp. BJa5 | reverse complement strand
GTGGTGAGCGCGCCGCGGGTGTGGTCGATTTCACCGTCGAGGTAGGCATGGGCCTGGCGGTGGTCGTAGGCGCGGATATTGACCTGTTTTTCGACCACCCGGTGGCTGGCCTGCAGTTGCCAGACGGCGTCCTGCTCGCCGCTGCTCAGGCCCGACGGTGACAGCAGCGGCAGTTCGAGGCCGAACTGGTAGTGGCGGGTGTCGTCGTGGAACTCGACCACTTCGATGCGCAGGCGGTCGTCGCTGCTGAAACGGTACCAGATGCCGACCTCGGCCAGCAGCCGGCTGATGAAGGCCAGGTCGCTTTCGCCGTACTGCATGACCTGTTCGCGCCGCGGGTATTCGCGGGCCAGGGTGAAGAGGAAGTCCTCGCCGCGAAAGTCGTGGCGCTCGCGCAGGATTTTTTCGACGATCTGCGGCACCGACTGGTCCTGGTAGATACGGTACTGGCGGCCGAGGCCGAGTCGGGCCAGGCGTGGTTGCAGGGTGACCTGGTAGCGGGCCTCGTCACGGGAGGCGGACAGGCGCTCGAAGGCGCCGATCACCCCGTAGCAGGTGCGCAGCGGTTTGATCTCGGGTTCGGGCAGGCCCAGGGACGGTAGCTGTTGCGGCCGCGGTTGCAAGCTGAAGCAGGCGCTGCGGCCGAGCAGTTGCTCGGCGGCCAGGTCCAGCTCGGGGCAGGTGAATTCGATCTGGTAGCGGTACGGCTGGCTCAGGTGCTCCTTGCCGTCGAAGGCCAGCACGTCGAGTGCGCTGTCGAGGCGGGAGACCTGGAGGCGGTGGCGGTTGTGGTCGAACAGCAGGCCGATGGCGGTGGACACGGTGGCGAGCCTCCCTGGCAGGCGGATTTACAGGGGGCGTGGTTTCCACCCTGGTCACGGTGCCGGGAAGCCTTGCATGGCGTTACTTTGAGTGGATATGGGAAATATCCTGTGTTGAAGTAGGGCGTTTCTTTGATGGCAATATCGACTCGAGCGTTGAAAACGGAATTCCCTTGAACCTCACAGAGAACACCACCATGGTCACCTGCTACCTGCGCTACGTCCTCGACCCCTACAAACTCGCCGAGTTCGAACACTACGGCAAACTCTGGATCCCCCTGGTCGAGCGCTTCGGCGGCCAGCACCATGGCTACTTCCTGCCCAGTGAAGGCGCCAACAATATCGCCCTGGCGATGTTCACCTTCCCGAGCCTGGCCGAGTACGAGCGCTATCGCCAGGACTCGATGAAGGACCCTGAGTGTCTGGCGGCCTTCCAGTACGCCCAGGACACAAAGTGCATTCTCAGCTACGAGCGGTCGTTCTTCCGTCCGGTATTCGGCAAGGACTGATCCACCGGCAAGGCGCTGGTGGTCAACACCACTGGCGCAGCCCCCACCGTCAGCAACCCCTCGTCGCCTTTTGACAGGATTTTTCCCACTGCGTGGGAATCCTGTTTCACCCTTTGGGAAAACCCTGTGCACCATGGTCACAAGGAGCCCAAATGAACTACACCACCCCGACCGATCGCCTGCTGCAGATTCTCGTCGCCCTCGGCCAGGCCCATGAAGCCGTGTCGGCCAAGGAGCTGAGCCTGCAGCTGGAGCAGCCCTTGAGCAGCACCTACCGGCACCTCAAGACCTTGCTGCGCTGGGGCCTGGCCGAAGACAACGGCCATGGCCGCTACCTGCCGGGGCCGGCGTGCCTGCAACTGGCGAAGAAGTTCGACCGCGAGGCGTTGCTGGTGTCGCAGGCCAAGCCCGAGCTCAAGCGCCTGGCCGAACTGAGCCAGGAAAGCGTGGCGCTGATGGTGCCGAGCAATGGCCAGGCCATCTGCATCGAGCTGATCGACAGCCCGCAACCGCTGCGCTGCTGCTATCAGAAGGGCCTGGCCCAGCCGCTGCTGGTGGGGGCTTCGGCGCGGGTGCTGCTGGCTCATATGGAGCCAGAGCGGTGCCAGGCGATCCTCAGCGAGCACGGCGTGGACGCCGAAGGCTATGAGGCCTACCAGCACAGCTTCATTGCCATTCGCGCCCAGGGCTACGCCGTGAGCCTGGGCGAAATCGACGACGGCATCTGGGGCGTCAGCGCCCCGGTGCTCGACAGCCGCAACCGCCTGCATGGCGCGATCAGCCTGATGGCCCCGGCCGTGCGCGCGGCCCAGAACAGCGAGCGCCTGACCCGCTGGACCCGTGAAGTCGCCCTGCGCGTAGGGGCGCGGCTGGACTGAATCAACCTGGAGTACCTTGCATGAGCACCAACCTTTCCTTGCCGATCTGGCAGGGCCGTATCGATGCTGCCGAAGGATCGTCCGCCCTGCGCTGGCATCAATGGGTGCAGCCCTACGATAGCGAGCAACCGGCCGGCACCGCGCTGGTGGGGCTGGCTTGCGACGAAGGGGTTACCCGCAACCAGGGCCGCAGCGGCGCCCGCCAGGGGCCGCCGGCGCTGCGCAAGGCGCTGGCCAACCTGGCCTGGCGCGGCGAGCGCCCGGTCTACGACAGTGGCGATATCGTCTGCCTCGGCACTGACCTGGAGGGCGCGCAGCACGCCTATGCCCGTCGTGTCTGCCAGTTGCTCGACCAGGGGCATCTGCCCCTGGGGCTGGGCGGCGGTCACGAAATCGCCTATGCCAGCTTCCTTGGCCTGGCCGAGCACCTGCGCAAGCACGAGGCACGTCCGCGCATCGGCATCCTCAACTTCGATGCTCACTTCGACCTGCGCCACGCCGCGCAGAGCAGCTCCGGCACACCGTTCCGGCAGATCGCCGAATACTGCGAGCAAGCGGGCATGACCTTCGACTATTGCTGCCTGGGCGTGAGCGAGCTGAACAACACCCAGGCCCTGTTCGACCAGGCCGAGCGCCTCAAGGTGCGCTACCGCCTGGACCGGCAGATGCAGCCGTGGACCATTCCGGCCCTCGAAGCCTTTGTCGATGAGTTCCTCGCAAGCATCGACCACCTGTACCTGACCCTGTGTCTGGACGTGCTGCCCGCCAGCCAGGCCCCCGGCGTCAGCGCGCCCTCGGCCCATGGCGTCGACCTGATGGTGGTCGAACACCTGGCCCGGCGCGCCAAGGCCAGCGGCAAGCTGCGCATGGCCGACGTCGCCGAACTCAACCCCGGTCTCGACCAGGACCAGCGCACCGCCCGCATAGGGGCGCGGCTGCTGGCCAGTCTGGTCGACTGAAACCCCGAACCAACGCTCACCCGTATAAAAACAAGAGTGCTTACCCATGCTGACCCTGCAACTCGATGCATTGACCACCGTCGCCCTGGCATTACTGCTGCTGGCGATGGGCGCGAAACTGAAAAAGCACAGCCACTGGCTGCGTCAACTGTGCGTACCGGCCCCGGTGATCGGCGGCTTCGGCTTTGCCCTGGCGGTGTGGCTGCTGCGTGACCAGCAGTGGCTGGACATCAAGCTCGACACCGCCATGCAGACCCCGCTGATGGTGTTGTTCTTCACCACCGTGGGCCTGGGCGGCAGCCTCGGCCTGCTGCGCCAGGGCGGCAAGATCCTGTTCATCTACCTGGGCGCCTGCTGGGGCCTGGCGCTGCTGCAGAACGTGGTTGGCGTGAGCATGGCCAAAGTGCTGGGCATCGACCCGCTGCTGGGGATCATGGCCGGTGCCGTGTCGCTGGAAGGCGGCTTCGGTGCGGCGGCGGCCTTCGGGCCGATTGCCGAAAGCCTCGGCACCGCCGGCGCCACCACCGCGGCACTGGCTTCGGCGACCTTCGGCATGGTCGCCGGCGGCCTGCTCGGCAGCCCCCTGGCGCGCTACCTGATCGACCGCAAGAAGCTGGTGGTGCAGACCGACCAGGCCGATTCCCTGCAAGCCCTGGAAAAAGCCAGCGAAACCCTGAGCGTGCCTCTGGACGCCAGCGTATTCCTGCGCCTGCTGACCTGCATGCTGGTGATCATGGTGATGGGCTTCTGGATCGGTGATGCCCTCAAGGCGCACCTGGGCATCGTTTTGCCGGTGTATGTCGGCGCCATGTTCGTCGCCATCGTGCTGCGCAACTTCAACGACCGTGCCCGCCTGATCGAGATCCCCGACAATGCGGTGAGCACCATTGGCGACATCAGCCTGGGCATGTTCCTGACCATGGCGATGATGAGCCTGAAGTTCTGGGAGCTGGAGCAACTGGGCCTGCCGCTGCTGGTGATCCTGGTGGTGCAGGTGGCGATCATGGTACTGCTGTGCGTGTTCGTGCTGTTCCGCCTGTTCGGTGGCAACTACGACGCCGCGGTGCTGTGCGCCGGCTACATGGGCCACGGCCTGGGCGCAACGCCGAACGCGGTGGCCAACATGGGCGCCATCTGTGACCACTACAAGGTGTTCTCGCACAAGGCCTTCATCATCGTGCCGCTGTGTGGCGCGGTGCTGATCGATATCGTGGCCTTGCCGTTGATTACCTGGTTCATGAACGCGTTCAGTTGATTGAAGGGTGTGGATCGCGGGACAAGCCCACCCACCAAGTTCGGGCCATGCCGAGAATCATTGTGGGAGCCGGCATCGCCGGCGATGGGCTGCACTGGCAATCGGGGATGGCGATCGCTGCGCGGTCGATCGCAGGCTTCGCCAGCTCCCACAAAGACGGTACCTCCTACCTGTGTGGGAGCGGCGGTGCGATGAATCGATTTGCCCCGCGATGGGTCATACCGGATTACGCGCCGTACGCTTCTCCAGCGCGCCGCGCGACAGGCGATCGAGCAACAGCGCCACCGCGACGATCGCCAGGCCCGCACGCAGGCCCAGGCCCATCTCCATGCGGGTCAGGCCACGGGTGACTTCCGCGCCCAGGCCACCAGCCCCCACCAAGCCGGCCAGTACGACCATGGCCAGCGACAGCAGGATGCACTGGTTGAGCCCCACCAACAGGGTGGGCATGGCGCAGGGCAGCTCGATCTTGAGCAGGATCGTCCGTGGCCTGGCGCCCGTGGCCTGGCCCAGCTCCAGCAGGTCCTTGGGCACCTGGTTGAAGGCCAGGGTGGTCAGGCGCAGCATGGGCGGGATGCCATAGATGATGGTGGCGATGATCGCCGGCACCTTGCCCAGGCTGAACACCATCACCGCCGGAATCAGGTAGACCCAGGGCGGCACGGTCTGCATGACGTTGAGCACCGGGCCGAGAAAGGCCTCAAGGCGTTTGACCCGCGCCGCGACGATACCCAGCGGGAAGGCGATTGCCACGGAGATCAGCACCGACACCGAGACCAGCGCAATGGTCTGCATCGAGGCGGTCCAGAAGCCGCTGATCCAGCAAAAACCCAGCATGCAGGCGGCCAGCAGCCCGGCGCGGCGACTGATGAACAGGGCCGTGACGCCGGTGATCAGGACGATCATGGCCCAGGCCGGCAGGGCCAGCAGCCCCCCTTCGATAGCCCCCAGCGCCGCCTCGATAAAGCGGCTGATGGCAGCGAACAGCGGGTGCAGGTTGGCGTTGAGCCAGTCGACTGCCGGGGCCAGGTAGCTGCCCGGGGAGAAGGTGATGTCAGTGAGTGTCATGGCCAACCCTCCGGGTGGTGCGCGTTGTGCTTTGTGCCAGGCGATCGAGGATCAGGGTGAGGATGACGATGGCGATCGCGGCATTGATCGAACGGGCGATATCCAGGGTGCGGATGGCGCCGTAGATCACTTCGCCCAGGCCGCCCGAGCCGACGATACCGGCGATCACCACCATGCCGAAGGCCATCATCAGGCTCTGGTTCACACCGGTCATGATGCTCGGCAGGGCGAAGGGCAGGCGGATCTTGAAGAACTGTTGCCAGGCACTGGTACCGCTGGCGTGGCCCAGTTCGAGGAAGACCTTGGGCGTCATGCTGATGCCCAGCGCGGTCAGGCGCAGCACCGGTGGCACCGCGACAATGAACGTGGCGACCAGGGCAGTGGCGGTGCCATAACCGAGCAGGGCGATGGCCGGCAGCAGGTAGATGTAGGGCGGAAGGGTCTGGATCAGGTCCAGTACCGGTTCGAAGAGGCGCTTGAGGGGCGCCGACAAGCCCGCCGCGACGCCCAGCGGAATCCCCACCGCCAGGGCCAGGAGGGTTGCGGTCAACACCAGTGCCAGGGTGCTCATGGTCTCGGCCCACAAGCCCATTACCGCGCACAGCCCCAGGGCCAATGCCGCGCCGATGGCAAAGCGCAGATGCCGGGTCAGGTACCAGGCCAGCAGTCCGATCAACAGCGCCATGACCGGGAAGGGCGCCAGGCTGAACAGCCAGTACACGGCCTGGTACAGGCCCTTGAGCAGCTCATCGAACAGGTCGAACACAGCGGCCCCATTATCCGACAGCCACTCCAGCGCGCCATCGACGTGGGCGTCGAAGGCGTCGGCAAAGTCATCAGGGTTCATAGCGACTTCTCCAGCTGCGTGACAGGCTGATCGAGCCCTTCGTGCTCGGACGAGCCCTGCACCCCGCGCAATAGGTCGCGCTGGGTGACGATGCCGACTACCACGCCCTCCTGGACGATGCCCAGGGCATCCTGGCCGCAGCGCACCATCAGGTTGATCAAGGTGTCGAGATCGCTTTGCGGGCTGGCGCTGGCGAGGCTGGCCAGATCGACCTCGGGATGCGCGGCGCGGTAATCGGCCGGCGAGGTCATGATCGAGTGCGCCTTGACCAGGTGCAGCCGGGAGATGCCGGCGACGAATTCCGCCACATAGTCATCGGCCGGGCTCAGCACGATCTGTTCGGCGGTGCCTTCCTGGATGATCACGCCATCCTTCATGATCGCGATGCGGTCGCCGATGCGGATCGCTTCCTCCAGGTCATGGGTGATGAACACGGCGGACTTGCCCAGCGACTTGGTCAACTGGCGGAACTCGTCCTGCAGTTGCCGACGGATCAGCGGGTCGAGGGCGCTGAAGGGTTCGTCCATGAGGATGACCTCAGGGTCGGAGGCAATCGCCCGGGCCAGGCCGACCCGTTGCTGCATGCCGCCGGACAGTTCGTCCGGATAGCGGGCAGCCCAGTCGCCGAGGCCGACCTTGGCCAGTGCCCGCTCGGCCACGGCGTGGCGTTCGGCCTTGCCCACGCCTTGCACCTCAAGGCCGAACGCGGCGTTTTCCAGCACCGTGCGGTGTGGCAGCAGGGCGACGCTCTGGAACACCATGCCGATGTGCTTGGCCCGTACCTCGCGCAAGGTCGCGGTATCGAGCTTGGCGATATCCTTGCCCTTGACCAGCACTTCGCCGGCGGTGGGGGTGATCAGCCGGTTGAGCAGGCGGATCAGGGTGGACTTGCCACTGCCCGACAGGCCCATGATGCAGAAGATCTCGCCGCGGCGTACCTGCAGGCTGACGTCCGAGACGCCGACCACACAACCGAAATCCTGCAGGATCTGCTTCTTCGACAATCCCTGGTCGCGGTAGGCCTGCATGGCGGCAGGGGCCCTGTCGCCAAACACCTTCCACACGGATCGGCAATCAACCAGTACTTCTTCAGCGTTATTCGTATTCATATCGCACCCGACGAACCAGAGGTTTCTGGTTTGTTCTTGTCAGTTCAAGTTCGGCAGTGGCTGTAAAAGGACAACTCAGTACTTTTTAATGTTGTTCCAGCGCTTGAGCAGCTCGGCGTGGCTGTCGGTCCAGTCCTTGATCGCCTGGTCCATGGACTTGCCATCCTTGACCGCGCCATTGATGGCGGTGATGTCGGCCAGCGGCACATACACGCCGGCAATCACTTCACGCGCCTGCGGGTTGTTCGCCGAGAAGCCTTTCTGGCCGATCCAGTAGTAGCCCTGGGGCGGGGCGAAGGCGCCCTTGGGGTCCTTGAGGAACTTGACGTCGAACTTCTGGAACATCCACGACGGTTCCCACAGGGTCACGGCGACCCATTCCTTGCGGTCAACGGCCGACTTCAGGGCGGCGGTCATGGCTGCGGTACTGCCTTCGAGCAGGTTGAGTTTCAGGCCGTATTCTTTGACGGCCGTTGCGGCTTCGCTCATCAGCCCCGAACCGGGCTCGATGCCGACGATCTTGTTGCCGAACTTGTCAGCCTGCTCGTTGAGCTGCTCCAGCGAGTCGATGGTCACGTACTTGGGCACGGCGATGGCCTGGTAGAGGCCGTGGGACACCGGTGAGATCTTCTCCAGCTTGTTCTTGTTCTTGTTCCAGTAGTCCTGGGCCACATAGTCGATCTGCGAAGCGAGGACCTGCACATCGCCCTTGCTCAAGGCGGCGTAGGCGATGCCCCATTCGGAGAAGGAGGTGACATTGACTGTGTAGCCTTGATCTTCCAGGGCTTTCTTGGTGATGCCGGTGATCGGGGTAAGGTCTTCCCAGGACAGGGTGCCCATGTTGATGACCTTTTCCTCGGCCTGTACCTGGGCGATGCCCAGGCCGACCAGTGCCAGTGTGCAGAGTGCCTTGCAAAAGCGATTCATAATGAAGCTCCTGTTGTGGTGTCGGTTGGGGCCTGCAGGCCCCGTGTTGTTATTGAATTTCACCTGCCTGCGCCGAATCCGGCGCAGGGTTCACCCCGCAGGCTTCTTGCCGCGTACCGTGCGTGACTCCTGTCGTCACCGGTTCAGAAAAAGGTGGCTGCGCTTTCAGCCAAACCTGTCATCGATCAGTGCGTCGGCATTGATGGACTCGGGCGCGATGAACATCTGCATGTTTCCCCGCGACAGTTCCCAGTGCTCGAACACCAGGTCGACCACGGCAGACTCATCGTGTTTGCCGAAGGCCTCGATAAAGGCGTCGTGATGCTCGACGGCCAGCACCAGGTGCTGTTCCATCTGTTCGTTGCGCGGGCGGAAGAAGGTATGGCCGATGCGCGCATGGTCGATCAGCAGGCGCCCCAGGCTGGGCTCCAGATAAGGGTTGCCGGACATCTCGCCCATGATCTGGTGGAAGCGGTTGTTCTCCACCACCATCGACAGCGCGTCGTGGCCCAGGCTTGCGCGACGGAAGCGTTCCTGGGTGGCCTTGAGGTCGTTGAGCTGGCCCGGCTTGAAGTTCTGCACCGCCAGCCGGCCGATCGCCGCATAGACCATGGGCGCCACCAGAAAGAAATTCCTCAGGGTCGAATGGTTCATCGGTGCGACCCGGGCACCGCGGTTCTCTTCAATGGCCAGGTAGCCTTCGCCGGCCAGGCGGCGGAACACTTCCCGTACCGGGGTGCGCGAGAGGCCGTAGCGTTCGCTCAGGCCCAGTTCGTCCAGCACCTGGTCCGGGTCCAGCTCCATGGTCAGGATCTGGCGTTTCAGATCCTCGTACAAATCGCTCTTGCCACTTCTCACCTTGGAACCTCCGTATGCGACGGACTACCCGGATTCGTTGACTTCCAGAGCAGACTCGCACGGGTTTTCGAAGCGGTCAATCGAATTGTATTCTTTGTGTATACCGATAGAATTCTGGAAAAATACACGCAGGCCGCGGTTTCTCTAGGCTTTTCATCGATCTACGCGCGGCCTGCGTAACCGGGTCGCCGGCGCGAACGGAAATGTACCTGTCGCGGGCGGACAAAAGGTTGCCAAACCCCCATAAGCAGGGGACATTCGCCAGGGAAACCGTTCATCGAATCAGCTGTAGACACATTGTCTAACGCTGCCCTATAGTCATTATACAAATTGTAGACACAGACCTATGACCACTAAGAAGGCTGCCATGAAAGCCACCGCTGATGTCCAATCGACCACCGCTGAAGTGCCCCAGGACCGCAAGGGTTTGCTGGCCGACGCCCTGCGCCGGCGCATCCTGAGCATGGAGATGGCGCCAGGCGCGGTCGTCGACGAGTTGGCCTTGAGCGACGAGTTCGGCCTGTCGCGACCGCCGGTGCGCGAGTTGCTGCGCCAGATCGCCGCCGAGGGCTACATCGAGCTGGAGGCCAACCGCGCCCCGCGGGTGGCGGCCATGAACCACGATTCGTTGCACAGCTTCTTCCTGGCCGCACCGCTGATCTACATCGCCACCACGCAGCTGGCCGCCACCCACGCGACCGCGGCCGAAATCGAGGCGCTCAAGGCTATCCAGGCCCTGTTCCGCAAGGCGATCCAGGAGCAGGACGTGGAGAACCGCGTGCTCTACAACGACGAGTTCCACCTGGAGATCGGCAAGATGGCGCACAACGACTACCTCATGCCCAGCCTGCGGCGCCTGCTGATCGACCACACCCGGCTGGGCAAGATTTTCTACCGCCACCCGACCACCGACGACATGCAGCGCGACCTGGAGCTGGCCTGCGACCAGCACGACCAGATGATCGAGGCGATCGAGCGGCGTGATCCGGAACGGGCCGGGCAGCTGGTGCGTGCCCACTTCGAGCTGTCGCGTCGACGCATGGCCGAATACGCGGCGCCGGAGGGCATGGATGTGGCGCTGGTCTTCTGAAGATTGAAATCCCGGGCCCGGGGTTTCGACCCAGGGCCCGGGGGGATTGAACGCTAACAACAATACCCAGGTTCACGATATGACTAGAGTAACCTCGCTGCCTGCCGATGATGCCACCTGTGGCTGGTTTCACCTGAGCAAGCCCCGCAAGCCCCGGCCTGCCCACTTCGGGCATACCAAGGCACGCTGGGTGGTGCTCGGCGCCGGCTTCACCGGCCTTGCCGCTGCGCGCCAGCTGGCGGTGCATTTTCCCGATGAGGAAATCGTGCTGATCGAAGCCCAGGAAGTGGGCTTCGGCACCTCCGGGCGCAATGCCGGATTTGCCATCGACCTGCCCCACGACATCGGTGCCGAGGATTACATTGGTGATATCGCCATCGCCAGGACCACCTTGAAGCTCAACCTGGGTGGCCAGTCGTTTCTCAAGGAACTGGTCGAGCGCTACAACATCGATTGCCAGTTCAAGCACTGCGGCAAGTACCAGGCGGCCGTGGAAGACCGTGGCATCGCGGTGCTGGAAGCCTACCGGCGCGGCCTCGACAAGCTCGAGCAGCCCTATGAAATGATCGAGCAGGATGACCTGCCCGAGCACATCGGCACCTCGTTCTACCGCAAGGCCCTGTTCACCCCGGGCACGGCGTTGATCCAGCCGGCAGCCCTGGTCAAGGGCCTGGCCGACAACCTGCCGGCCAATGTGACGCTCTACGAGCGCACCGCCATCAGCGATGTCGAATACGGCGAGAAGACCGTCCTGCGCCATGCCAACGGCAGCATCACCGCCGACAAGCTGGTGCTGGCCAACAACGCCTTCGGCATGAGCTTCGGCTTTCTCAAGGGCCGCATGCTGCCGGTGTTCACCTACGCCAGCCTGACCCGTCCGCTAACGGCCGAGGAGCAGGCACGCCTGGGCGGCAAGCCATACTGGGGCGTGATCCCGGCGGACCCGTTCGGCACCACCGTGCGGCGCACGCCGGACAACCGCCTGCTGATCCGCAACAGTTTCAGTTTCAACCCCGACGGGCGCAGCAATCGCAAGTACCTGGCGCGCTTTGCCAACCGTCACCACGCTTCGTTCGAACGCCGCTTCCCGATGCTTCCGGATGTGCCGTTCGAATACACCTGGGGCGGCGCGCTGGCCTTGTCGAGAAACCATATGGGCTTCTTCGGCCAGTTGGCCCCGAATGTTTATGGCGCGTTATGTTGCAATGGATTGGGCGTGACCCGCGGTACGGTCACCGGAAAACTTCTGGCCGATTGGCTGGCAGGCGAAAGTAATGAGTTGATCGACTTTCTCCTGCAAGCACCAGGGCCCTGTGCGAATCCACCGAAGCCGCTGGTTTCGCTGGGTCTGAACCTCAATCTGCTGTGGGGACAATACCGAGCCGGCAAAGAAAGCTGATCTTCCTGAGTTAGTTATTCATCGATAACTGGCTGGACAGTAATTGTCCGGCGTGTGGACCTTATTGCTCGAAATAACTGATCGGCGCGGCGTGTCGATCTGCCGGAACTGAAGTGTGTTTTCAGTTTCGCGGACTCGCTCGCCCGCCATTCAGACAGGCACTTGGTAATAGAAGGGAACAATAATGACAATTCCTAATATTTCTGTTGAAGATGTACCGCTTAATCGCTTTCACCAGTTGCTCACCCTGCGTTCCGGTGGCGGCTCTTTTGTCGACGGCTATGTCCTGAGCATCATTGGCGTGGCCATGGTGCAGATGTCCGCCGGCCTGAGCCTGTCCAGCTTCTGGCAGGGCATGATCGCCGCGTCCGCGCTGATCGGGATTTTCTTCGGTGGCTTTCTCGGTGGCTGGCTGACCGACCGCCTGGGGCGCAAGCGCCTGTTCTTCGTCGGCCCGACCCTGTTCATCCTTGCGTCCGTCGCCCAGTACTGGGTGGAATCGGCCTTGATGCTGTTCCTCTTGCGCTTTGCCATCGGTATTGCCGTCGGCATCGAATATCCGGTGGCGACCTCGTTGCTGGTGGAGTTCCTGCCCAAGAAGAACCGCGGCCCGCGCCTGGCCACCCTGACCATCCTCTGGTTCGCCGGTGCCGCCTTCGCCTATGTGATCGGTGAGTTCCTGCTGCGCCACGCTGGCGAAGATGCCTGGCGCCTGGTGCTGGCCAGCGCGGCAGTGATCGGTGCGGTGCTGTTCGTGCTGCGCATCGGCACCCCGGAATCGCCGCGCTGGCTGCTGAGCAAGGGCAGGGCGGCAGAAGCCGAAGCCATCATCAAGCAGGTGTACGGCGCGTCGTTCTCGTTGCGCAACCTGCCCGAGCAACCCGAGGTCAAGAAGCTTTCGGTCTGGAACCTGCTGCACTCCGGCTATGGCAAGCGCATGCTGTTTGTCACGGTATTCTGGACCTGTTCGGTGATTCCCGTGTTCGCCGTCTATGCCTTCGCCCCGAAAGTGCTGCAGGCGCTCAACCTCAAGGGCGACTGGGCCTCCATCGGCTCGGTGGCGATCACCTTCCTGTTCGTCGTCGGCTGCATCGTCGCCACCCGCCTGATCAACACCATGGGCCGGCGCAGCATGCTGATCTACAGCTTCCTCTGGTCGGGCCTGGCGCTGTTCGGCCTGGGCGTCTTCCACGCCGGCTCCGAGGTGCTGATCCTCGCCCTGTTCGGCGCCTACGCGCTGTTCATCGGCGGCGCCCAGGTGTTGCAACTGGTGTACCCCAACGAACTGTTCCCCACCGAGATCCGCGCCTTTGCCGTTGGCGTCGGCACCTCGTTGTCGCGGGTCGGCGCGGCGGTCGGTACCTGGCTGGTGCCCCTGGCCCTGGATCACCTGGGCATCGCCCAGACCATGTACATCGCCGCCCTGGTGACCCTGGTCGGGCTGCTGTTCGCCTGGGCCCTGGCCCCCGAAACCCGTTCGTTGAACCTGCAGCAAGCCGCGTCCCTGGGCTGAATCCTGATCCGCCGCGCCGGGCAGTCCGGCGCGGCCCGAATGACCTGTTGTCCTCATGGAGAAACCATCGTGAAATTTGAAGGCATCTATACCCCGGCAATCACCCCGCTGACCGCAGAGGGCAGCATCGACAAGGCAGCGTTCGCCGAGGTGCTGGAGTACCTGGTCGAGTCCAAGGTCCATGGCATCGTCATTGGCGGCTCCACCGGCGAATACTATGCCCACACCACCCAGGAGCGCCTCGAACTGGCCGCCCAGGCCAAGGACGTGCTGCAGGGCCGACTGCCGCTGGTCGTCGGTACCGGCGCCATCCGCACCGAAGACTCGGTTGCGTTCGCGCAAGCCGCCAAGGCCATCAAGGCCGACGCGCTGCTGGTCGGTTCGCCACCCTATGCACTGCCGACCCAGCAGGAAATCGCCCGCCATGTACTGGCCGTCGACCAGGCCGCCGGCCTGCCGATCATGCTCTACAACTACCCGGCGCGCATGGGCGTGAGCATGGGGCCGGAGTTCTTCGAGGCCGTGGCCTCGTGCAAGAACATCGTCGCCATCAAGGAAAGCTCGGGCGACCTGGCCCAGCTGCACCGCCTGGCCTGCCAATACCCGCACATCTCGCTGTCCTGCGGCTGGGACGACCTGGCCCTGGAGTTCTTCGCCTGGGGTGCGCCGAGCTGGGTGTGCGCCGGTTCCAACTTCATCCCACGTGAGCACGTGGCCCTGTACGAGGCCTGTGTGATCGAGAAGGACTTCGCCAAGGGCCGTCGGATCATGGCCGCCATGATGCCGCTGATGGACTTCCTCGAAAGCGGCAAGTTCGTCCAGTCGATCAAACAGGGCTGCGAATTCAACGGCTTGCGCGCCGGTGGCGTGCGTGCGCCGTTGCAGGGCCTGGAAGCCAGCGAGAAGGAAGCGCTCAAGGATGTCATCAGCGTGCTCAAGCGCACTGTCGCGCAGATCACCGAGGGTGCCTGAAATGACCGAACTACTGAGTAAAGAGCAATACGCGGCCATCGCCGCCAGGCTCGAACCGCGAACCCAGGCGTTCATCGACGGCGAGTTCCGCGATGCCTTGTCGGGCCGCACCTTCACCACCACCAACCCGGCTACCGGGAAGGTGCTGGCCGAAGTCGCCGCCTGTGATGTGCAGGACGTCGACGTGGCCGTGGCGGCCGCCCGCCGGGCCTTCGACGACGGTCGCTGGCAGCGCCAGGCGCCGTCGGCGCGCAAGAAGGTGCTGCTGCGTTTCGCCCAGTTGCTCGAAGACAACGCCCATGAACTGGCGGTGCTGGAAAGCCTGGACAGCGGCAAGCCGGTCAGTGAGTGCCAGAACGTCGATGTGCCGGAAACCATCCACACCCTGCGCTGGCATGCCGAGCTGATCGACAAGATCTACGACAGCACCGCACCGACCGGCGCGGGCGCCGTGACCCTGGTGGTGCGCGAGCCGATCGGTGTGGTCGGCCTGGTGCTGCCGTGGAACTTCCCGCTGCTGATGCTGGCCTGGAAGATCGGCCCGTCACTGGCCGCCGGTTGCTCCATTGTCGTCAAGCCGGCCAAGGAAACCACCCTGACCGCCCTGCGCGTGGCGGAACTTGCGCACCAGGCCGGTATCCCGGCCGGTGTGTTCAACATCGTGCCTGGTGGTGGTCGCGAGGCGGGTGAAGCCATCGGCCGGCACATGGATATCGCCATGGTCAGCTTCACCGGCTCTACCGACACCGGCCGCTTGTTCCTCAAGTACGCGTCCGAGTCCAACCTCAAGCGCGTGGTGCTGGAGCTGGGTGGCAAGAACCCGGCCGTGGTCATGAACGACTGCGAAGACCTGGACCAGGTCGCCCAGCACGTGACCGCCGGGGCCTTCTGGAACATGGGCGAGAACTGTTCGGCGTCCTCGCGCCTGATCGTGCACAAGGAGGTGAAGGACCAGCTGCTGCACTTGATCGGCAAGCACCTGCGCGACTGGAAGCTGGGCGACCCGCTGGACCCGGACAACCGCCTGGGCGCCATGGTCAGCAAGGCGCACTTCGAGAAAGTGCGTTCCTATCTGGAGTATGCCGCCGAGCACAAGCTTGATGTGGTGCGCGGCGGCGAGACCGAGGCGGGCGTGTTCGTGCAGCCGACCATCATCGATGGCGTGGCGCGCGACAACCGGCTGTTCGTCGAAGAGATCTTCGGGCCGGTGCTCAGTGTCACCAGCTTCTCGACGCTCGATGAAGCCATCGAGCTGGCCAACGACACGGTCTACGGCCTGGCCGCCTCGGCCTACACCGGCAGCCTGCGCAATGCCCTGCGCTTGTCTCGGGAGATCCGCGCCGGTGTGGTTACGGTCAACTGTTTCGGTGAAGGTGATGTTTCCACGCCGTTCGGTGGTTACAAGGAGTCCGGCTTCGGCGGGCGTGACAAGTCGGTCTGGGCCCACGATCAATACACGGAGATCAAGACCATCTGGATCGATGCTTCGTAATGTGCAACCGGTGCTGTTCTGACGGATAGCGCCCTGGCCACCGCCCCACGCAGGCGGTGGCCAACCTTGAGTACCTACCGATTGACGGTGAATAAGCAGCACGGCTCAGCAATGAGTCAGACAAGGCTGCGGCGCCGCAGGCTACCGGGTGTGCCGGTGGCTACATTGCTTCCCCGAATTCATCGAACCCGTGCACAAGACCGCTGGGGAGTGGCTGCGTGCGCCTTATTTGTAGATTGACTGCCCATGATCGCTTCAGATGTAAACCGGACTCTTCCCGCGACCCATCACCGCAACGCGCTGATCGTCGCCCACATCGCCGCGGTGCTGTTCGGCCTGACCGGTATCCTCGGCGCCTTGATCCATGCCGATGCGACCATCATCACCTATGGCCGCGCCGCCTTCGCCGTGATCGCCCTCGGCCTGGTGGCCCAGGTGCAACGTCGCGCCCTGTTCAAGGGCCTGGACGGGCGCAAGCTGGGCGTCATGCTGGTGACCGGTGCGCTGTTGGCCTCGCACTGGGTGACCTTCTTCATCGCCATCAAGGTCGGCGGCGTGGCCGTGGCGACCCTGGGTTTCGCCAGTTTCCCGGCCTTTATCGCGCTGCTTGACCTGCTGGTGTTCCGCGAGCGGATCAAGGCCGGTGAGGGCTTGCTGTTGCTGCTGGTCAGTGTCGGCCTGGTGCTGGTCGTGCCGTCGTTCGACCTGCTCGACCAGGGCACGGTCGGCCTGCTCTGGGGTCTGGGTTCCGGGCTGTCCTTCGCCTTGCTGGCGATCGCCAACCGCCGTGCCGTGCGCGGCATGGATGCCTTGCAGGTGGCGTTCTGGCAGAACGTCACGGTGGCCGTGCTGGTGGCGCCGTTTGCCCTGCAAAACTTTGTCGTGCCTGGCCTGCAGGTAGCGGACTGGGTCTACCTGGCGCTGCTGGGGGTGTTCTGCACCGGTCTCTCGCAGTACCTGTTCGTCAAGAGCCTGGAAGGGCTCGAAGCGCGCAGCGCGGGAATGATCATTGCCCTTGAGCCGGTGTACGCCATTGCCTGTGCCTGGTGGTTGTTCGGCGAACAGCCTTCGCTGCGCATGGGCGTGGGGGCGGGGCTGATCATCCTGGCGACCGTGCTGTCGGCCTGGGGCAAGGAGCGGGTGGGTTAGCGCCCATCGCGGGGCAAGCCCGCTCCTACAGGGTTTTGTAGGAGCGGGCTTGCCCCGCGATGGGGGGGAACCTCAAGCGTGATGAATCTCCCGATCCTTGGTCTCGGGCATGAAGAAAATCCCCAGGATCGCCGTCATCACCGCAATGGTGATGGGGTACCACAAGCCATAGTAGATATCCCCGGTGGCCGCCACCATGGCGAATGCCACCGTCGGCAGGAAGCCGCCGAACCAGCCGTTGCCGATGTGGTAGGGCAGGGACATGGAGGTGTAGCGGATGCGCGCCGGGAACAGTTCCACCAGCCAGGCGGCGATCGGGCCGTAGACCATGGTCACGTAGATCACCAGGATGGTCAGCAGCAACAGCACCATGGGGTAGTTGGTCTTGGCCGGGTCGGCTTTCTCGGGGTAGCCGGCGTCCTTGAGGGCGGTGCCGAGGGTGGCGACGAAGGCATCGTTCTGCGCCTTGAAGTCGGCAGCCGGCATGCCGGTGCCCTCGAAGCTCTGCAGCACCTTGTCACCGATGCGGATCTGGGCGACGGTGCCCGGCTCGGCTTTCTCGTTTGCATAGGGGATGGCTTTTTTCGCCAGCACGCTCTTGGCCAGGTCGCAGGAGCTGGTGAATTTGGCCTTGCCCACCGGGTCGAACTGGAACGAGCACTGGCCGGGGTCGGCGACCACGGTCACCGGGTTCTTCTCCTGGGCGGCGAACACATCCGGGTTGCCATACTCGGTCAGGCCCTTGAAGATCGGGAAGTAGGTCAGCGCCGCGAGGATGCAGCCGGCCATGATGATGCCCTTGCGGCCGATGCGGTCGGACAGGCTGCCGAACAGAATGAAGAACGGCGTGCCGATCAGCAAGGAGCCGGCAATCAGCAGGTTGGCGGTCTGCGGGTCGATCTTGAGCATCTGCAGCAGGAAGAACAGCGCATAGAACTGGCCGGTGTACCAGACCACCGCTTGCCCCGCAGTGCCGCCGAGCAGGGCCATGATCACCACCTTGAGGTTCTCCCAGCGGGCGAAGGACTCGGTCAGCGGCGCCTTGGACGCCTTGCCTTCGGCTTTCATCCGCTGGAACACCGGCGACTCGCTCAGTTGCAGGCGGATGTACACCGAGATGATCAGCAGCAGGATCGACAGCAGGAAGGGAATCCGCCAGCCCCAGGCTTCGAACGCCTCGGTGCCCAGGATCGTGCGGCAGGCGAGGATCACCAGCAGCGACAGGAACAGCCCCAGGGTGGCGGTGGTCTGAATCCACGAGGTGAAGTAGCCGCGCTTGCCCTTGGGCGCATGTTCGGCCACGTAGGTGGCGGCGCCGCCGTACTCACCGCCCAGGGCCAGGCCTTGCAGCAGGCGCAGGGTGATCAGGATGATCGGCGCGGCCACGCCGATGCTGGCGTAGCTGGGTAGCAGGCCGACGACGGCGGTGGACACGCCCATGATCACGATGGTGATCAGGAAGGTGTGCTTGCGGCCGATCATGTCGCCCAGCCGGCCGAACACGATGGCGCCGAAGGGCCGTACGGCAAAGCCGGCGGCGAAGGCGAGCAGGGCGAAGATGAAGGCGGTGGTTTCGTTGACGCCGGCGAAGAAGTGCTTGGCGATGATCGCTGCCAGCGAGCCGTAGAGGTAGAAGTCGTACCATTCGAACACGGTGCCCAGGGAGGAGGCGAAGATGACCTTGCGCTCCTCCCGGGTGACACCTCGGTTGGGCGCGGTGCCCGTGGACGTGTTGTCGATTGCCGCCATGGGTATTCTCCGTCTTGTTCTGGTAGGCCGGAGCACTCCACTGTCATTACCGCACCCAGGCCCTGGGGCTGATGTCATGGGGTTGCATGAAGCGTGAACACAGACTGACGGCCTCGCATCGCTGCAAGGTCTCTTGAAGCATAATCAGGTTCTTGCAGATATCCACTGTAGGAGCGGCGGTGCGACGGCTCGGCTTGCGCCGCGATTGTGATGTGACCGACACACCGCAATCGCGGGGCAAGCCCGCTCCTACCAGTATTCAAACACCAGCGAGTACTTCGCCATGGATCAGACCGGCTACGCCCCCGTCAATGACCTGCGCCTCTACTATGAAATCCATGGTGTCGCCCGGGCCGATCAGCCGCCACTGGTGCTGCTGCACGGTGGCGGCGACACCCTCCAGACCTCGTTCGCCCAGCTGCTGCCGGTACTGGCGGCGCAACGTCAGGTCATCGCCTTCGAGCAGCAGGGCTATGGCCACACGGCCGATATCGTCGAGCGTCCGTTCAGCTTCGAACAATCGGCCGATGACACCGCCGCGCTGCTGACACACCTGGGTGTCGACCAGGCCGATCTGTTCGGCTTCAGCAATGGCGGCACCATCGCCTTGCAGGTGGCGATCCGGCACCCGCAACAGGTACGCAAGCTGGTGCTGGCCTCGACCCTGGTCAATCGCGCGGGCGCCTACCCATGGCTGTGGGAGGCCATGGCCACTGCGCGCCTGGAGAACATGCCCGAGGAACTGCAAACCGCCTACCTGCAGGTCGCACCGCACCCAGAGCACCTGCGCCTGATGCACGACAAGGCCGCGCAACGCATGCGCGCGTTCAAGGACATCGCCGACGACGCCATCCGTGGCGTCGTCGCGCCGGCCCTGGTGCTGGTGGGCGATGCCGATGTCATCCGCCCCGAACATGCCGTCGAGCTGTTCCGCTTGCTGCCCGGGGCACAACTGGCCGTGTTGCCGGGCACCGACCATATGCAACTGACGACGCGCACCGACTGGCTCGCAGGCATGCTGGAGCGCTTTCTGGGCGGGTAGGCGCCCTTGATGTTGTCGCTCAGGCCGGCGCCGTTGCAGCTAGTCGTCCTGGTAGGTGGTGTCCTGGCCACCGAAAACATTCTTGCGGCTGCTGGATGAGCGCCCGTCGTTGTAGCGGGTGTCCTGGCCACCGAAGACGTTCTCGCGGCTGCTGGAGCTGCGGCCATCGTTGTAGCGGGTGTCCTGTCCGCCGAAGACGTTCTCGCGGCTGCTGGAGGTACTGCCGTCGCTGTAGCGGGTGTCCTGTCCGCCGAAGACGTTTTCGCGACTGCTGGAGCTGCGGCCATCGCTGTAGCGAGTGTCCTGTCCACCAAAGACGTTGGCCCGGCTCGTCGAGGTGGTGCCGTCATCGTGCTTGCAGTCGTAGCCGCCGAACACGTTCGATCGGCAACTGTCGCCCATCGCGTGGTACAGCGGTGATGTCATCAGGAGCGAACCTAGCAGCACGGCCTTGAGTTTCATGAACATTCCTTGAGCTGAACGTGTCGAGCGATGGATGCCGCAAACCGGCGCTAGTGCGCAATAGTGAGCCAAGGCCAGCGCGATTGGTAGCTGCGGGCTTTGTGCAGGAACAGGTCGGGTTGTGGATTTTTCGGGTTGATCCGCAGCACGCCCTGTTGGATGTCGGCCAGGCCGTAGGGGGCGTGGACTTCACCGGTCAGCACATCCAGGGCGATGCAGGTTCCGGCGATCAGGTAGCGATCGACACCCTCCCGGGCCGACTGCAGTTGCGGATAGGCCCGGCCAAACTTTTCCTGGTACCAGAGGTGCACCCGGGCCTGGTTCCTGATCTCGATGTTGGCGTCCAGGTCCTGGAACAGCTGGCGGGCGCGGCGGATGACGTCATCCTCGGCTTCCCAGGACAGGTCCGGGTCGAAGTAGAACACGTCGTAGTCCTTCACACCCCAGCCGGGCGGCAACTGCGCCTGGTGGTTCCACACCGCCTGGAACAGGCAGCCGGCGGTGAGCAGGCACTGGTCCAGACCCAGGGCGGGGAGGCGGATGGCCAGTTCACGGTTGATCGGGTTGGTCATCGCGATGCTGACCAAGGTTTCGACGGTCATTGTCATGGGCATGCCTTTGCGTTCGATCGGGTCCAGAGGGGTGACGATAGCGTTACAGTGGCCGGGTGTCATGGGCTGCTGCGCAGCCATCGCAGGCTTCGCCAGCTCCCACCCGTGTAGCCGCTGCCGAGGAACGAGGCTGCGATCGACTGTGCAGCAGTCGCAACCCGGCCATCTCGTTGCTTCCGACGGAACGGGGCAGGTTTTACGGCCGTTTCACGGCCGATCGCAGCCTGACGGCAGCGGCTACACGGTCAGGCAATCAAGACAGTTGCTCCCACAGTGATTGAGCAGTGGGAGCTGCTGCAGTCCTCGGACCGACGCTGGACCCTGTGGGAGCTGGCGAAGCCTGCGATCGACTGCGTAGCAGTCGCCAACCACGCCCATTGGCTTCCCGGGAATTTGCTGTCATCGTGCACGGACCATTCCATAGCAAGGACCGCTCCATGGCGCTGCACCTCTGGCTGACCTTTTCCCTCGCTTACCTGCTGACCTCCCTGACCCCCGGCCCGAACGTGCTGCTGACCGTGCGCAACGCCTTGCGCCATGGCCCGTCCGGCATGGGCGTGACCATGCTCGGCAACCTGCTGGCGCAATTGCTGGTGATCAGCGCCGTGGCCCTGGGCGTGGGGGCCATGCTGGTGTCGTTGCCGTCGGCATTCCTGGTGTTGAAGGTGGTGGGGGCGGGCTACTTGATCTATCTCGGCCTGCGCCAACTGTTCGCCCGCACCGCGGCCCCCGCTCCCGCGAGTGAGGTGGTTGCGCCTGCGCACCAAGGGAAGTGGCGGATCGGCGCCGAGTCGTTCCTGGTCTCGGCCAGCAACCCCAAGACGCTGATCTTCTTCTGCGCCTTCCTGCCGCAGTTCCTTGAGCAGGGCCGGTCGATCGCCGAGCAGTTCGCGGTGATGTACCTGACCATCGCCGCCATCGTCTTCGCCGTGCACTCGTTCTACTGCTACACCGCCTACCGCTTCAGCAAGCGCATGAAAGGGTCGCGGCTGGTGGCGTGGTTCAAGCGCGCCACCGGGGCGTTGTTCATCGGCCTCGGGGTACGCCTGCTCAATACCCGGGCGGTGTGAGCGGCGACCGGCCTCAGAGGTAGATCGTGCCGCGCAGGAACAGTGCGCCGTGGCCGCTGATGATCACCCGGCCATTGCCCGGCACCTCGCAATGCAGCTGCCCCTTGCGCGCCCCGCCTTGTTGCGCGCTCAGGCATTGCTTGCCCAGGCGTCCGGCCCAGTAGGGCGCAAGCGAGGTGTGGGCGGAGCCGGTGACCGGGTCTTCGTTCACGCCCACGCGCGGGCCGAACCAGCGCGAGACGAAGTCGAAGTGGCGACCCGGCGCGGTCACTGCGATGCCGCGTACCTCGAAGGCCGCCAATGCCGCGAAGTCGGGATTCAGGTCTGCGATGATGGCCTCGTCCTCGACCACCACCAGGTAGTCATCGGTGCGATACAGCGCCTCGATCCGCGCCAGGCCCAGTGCCTCCAGCAACCCGGGCGGCACCGCGGCCTGTTCGGGCTGCTTGGCGGGGAAGTCCATGGCCAGGCGCGTGCCGTCCCGGCGTACGCGCAACTCACCGCTGCGAGTGGCAAAGCGCAGCACCTCGCGGGTTTCGCCCAGTTGCTCGAACAGCACCCAGGCCGTAGCCAGGGTGGCATGGCCGCAGAGGTCGACTTCCACCGTTGGGGTGAACCAGCGCAACTCGAACACCTCGCCTTTGGGTACCACATAGGCGGTTTCGGACAGGTTGTTTTCGGCGGCGATCTGTTGCAGCGTCGCATCCGGCAGCCAGTCTTGCAGCGGACACACCGCCGCCGGGTTGCCGCCAAACGCTTCGGAAGAAAACGCGTCCACCTGGAAAATATCGAGTTGCATACTGGTCATTCCTGCCCGTTGGAGGCTTCAGTTGCCCGGATCTGCTCCAGGTAGTTGTAGATGGTGTAGCGGGTTACGCCGAGGGCGGCCGCGGCTTTCTCGATCCCGCCCTTGACGATGAACATCCCGCGGTCCTGCATTTGCCGCACCGCTTCGCGTTTCTGCGCCTTCTTCATGCCCACGACCCCGCCCGGGCATGCCGCCTCGATGATCTGCACCATCAACTGCTCCATGTCCCTGGGCTCCTCGCGGCGTGCGACGGGGGCGCCACCCAGCCCCAGCAGGCCGGCAAGCACGGCATGGGCGGCGGCCACGGCGCTCAGGTCGGCATTGATGCACAGGCTGGCGAAGGGCAGGCCGCTGCTGTCGCGATAGACCAGGGTGGAACTGCGCAGTGGCCGCCCGTCGGGCGCCAGGGTCGCGTAGTTCTCCACCAGCAGCGGCTCGCTGCTGGCGCGATCGGCCATGGCGCGCCGCACGGCCTTGAAGCCCAGGTCCCCTTGCGGCCCGCCCAGTATCGACCCCCCCACCTGGCGACCGGTGACATGGCCGTTGGCGATGGCGAGGATGGAATGTTCGGGCCGGGTCAGGTCATGCAACACGATTTCGGTGTGCGGACCTACCGCATGGCCAAGCAGTGTGAGCGTGCTGTGAAGTACACGCAGGACCTGCTGGCGTTCTGAAAAGACGTCGGGGGCTGTCATGGGGCCTTGAGGGCGATGGTTGAAGGTTTTGAAAATATCAACTGAATGTTGAATTATCAACTTTGCGTTGTTTTGTGTTCACCCCTTCGAGCGTAGCTCAAGACAATCTGCAGCAAAGACCATACGCTCTGCATCCATTCGTCTGAAGCTTCCAGCGACACTGGCAGCACATCCGATGTACTCCGCGTCGGGTTCTGGAGGCTTGATCATGAATACCTTGAATCTCGAAAACGCCAGCCTTGCCCGCGTATCCGCCCAACTGACCCTGGGCACCAGGACCATGGCCCTGGGCATCTACGCCCTCTACTTTGCATTGGCGGTCATCTACTTCTGGTTCGGCGGGATGAAGTTCACCCATTACGAAGCGCAGGGGCTGGTGCCGCTGGTGAGCAACAGCCCGCTGCTGGGGTGGGTGTACCAATTGTTCAGTGTCGATACCTTTTCCAGCCTGCTCGGTGTGCTGGAAATCTCGATCGGCGTGCTGATTGCCGGCCGGCTGCTATCGCCCCGGCTTTCACTGGTGGGCGGCGTGCTGTCGGCCGGGCTGTTCGTCACCACCTTGAGCTTCATGCTCTCGACGCCGGGCGTGATCGAGCCCGGGCTTGGCTTCCCGGCCATCAGCGTTGCCCCGGGACAGTTCCTGCTCAAGGACCTCGGCCTGCTTGGCGCCTCGTTGTTCGTGGCCGGGCATTCGCTCACAGCGCTGGAATCGCGTTGAGCCGACGATCCGCGTTGGCGAGGGCCTGAAGGCGCAGCGACCTTCAGGCCTTTTCGCCTGTGCGTGCCTTTACCCAGTCGCGGGGGCTGCAGCCGGTCTTGCGGCGAAACGCGCGGGCCAGCGCAGACGGGCTCTCATAGCCGACTTCGGTGGCGATCAGGCTGATCGAGCGTCCCTCACGCAAGCGCTTCTGCACCAGGCTGACGCGCCAGCTCAGCAGATAATCGGCGGGCGTCTGTCCGACGACCTCGCGAAAATGCGCGGCATAGGCCGCCCGCGACATGTTCGCGGCACTGGCCAGCTCGGCGATCGACCAGGCCCGCTGCGGTGCTTCATGCATCTGCACCAGTGAGCGCGCCAGGCGTCCATCGGCCAGGCCAGCCATCAGGCCGGTCTGCAATTGCCGCTGGTCGAGCAGGTGGCGCAACAGCTGGATGACCAACAGTTCGAACAAACGGTCCAGCGCGGCATCCCGACCGCAGTGTGCGCCCTGGGCCTCGGCGAACATCCAGTCCAGGGTGCCGGCCAACTGCGGCAACTCATCCAGGGCCAGCACCAGAACGTCGGGTAGCGAAGCCGCCAGCGGATTATCGACACCGCCCTCGAACAGCATCGAGGCGCACAGCAACTGCACACCCTCGGGGTCATGGACGATCAATTGATGGTGGCTTGGCCGTGGCAGGAAGACCAGGCTTGGGCGGGTGAGCCGTTGGGGCTTGCGACCGGCCCCCTGGAAGGTGAGGGTGCCCGAGCGCAGCAGATGCAGATGACCACGCAGGTCCTGTCCATCATAGGTGGCCGTGCCGCACAGCGTGCCGTTGTAGAACAGGCTGGCGCGCACACCGAACTGCGACAACAGGGTAGAGAGGCGATCCATGGGCAATGCCGTTGCGAGCGATCAACGCCCGGTATTCTATCATTGGTGTTTTGCGCCAAGCCGAGTTGCCTGCTCGCCCTGTCGATTTCGCCGTACCTCGTTCGACTACCTGTCAGGGCATGCAGCTCACTGCACCCGAGCATTGCCACGACAACAACGAACAAGGAGAAGAGCATGCGCAAGCTTACCGTTGCCGCTTTCATCAGCCTGGACAGCGTTATCCAGGCGCCGGGCGGTCCGCAGGAAGATACCGATGGCGGTTTTCGCTTCGGTGGCTGGGTGGTGCCCTATGCCGACGAAGACTTCGGCCAGGCCATGGGCGAGCTGTTCTCGCAGCCGTTCGAGCTACTGCTGGGGCGGCGCACCTACGACATCTTCGCCGCCTACTGGCCAGGGGTGCAGGCCGATTCGGAGGACCATGGCATTGCCGAACTGTTCAACAGCGTGCCCAAGCATGTGGCCACCCATCAGGTCGCAACGCTGAAATGGCAGAACAGCCGGGCATTGAAGGGCAACCTGGTCGACGCCATCCGCGCGCTCAAGCAGCAGGACGGTCCCCGGCTGCTGACCCAGGGCAGCGGCCACCTGGTGCGCCAGCTGCTTGCCGCCGGGCTGGTGGACGAGCTTCGGCTGATTACCTTTCCGATCCTATTGGGCCGCGGCAAGCGCCTGTTCGATGACAAAGGCCAACCGTCGGCCTTCACCCTGGTGCATTCGAGCAGTACGCCTGGCGGGCTGTTGATCAACTGTTACGAGCGCAGCGGCGAGGTGCGCACCGGATCGTTCATGTAGGCGCGGTGGTCTGCAAACCAATGTGTGGAGAATCAGCATGATCAGCAAAAACACTATCTGTCTCTGGTTCGACGGCACCGCTGAGGACGCCGCGACCTTCTACGCCCAAACCTTCCCGGACAGCGCGGTGAAAGCCGTACATCGCGCCCCCGGTGACTTCCCGTCGGGCAAGCAGGGCGACGTCCTGACCGTCGAATTCACGGTGATGGGCATCCCGTGCCTGGGACTCAACGGCGGGCCGATGTTCAAGCACAGCGAGGCGTTCTCGTTCCAGGTGGCGACCGACGACCAGGAAGAAACCGATCGCTTGTGGAACGCGATCGTCGGCAATGGTGGCCAGGAAAGCGCCTGTGGCTGGTGCAAGGACAAGTGGGGTCTGTCGTGGCAGATCACCCCGCGGGCGTTGACGGCCGCCTTCACTCACCCTGACCGGGCGGCCGCCAAGCGTGCGTTCGATGCCATGATGGGTATGACCAAGATCGACATCGCCACGATCGAAGCGGCCGTCAAACAATGATCGATCCACGCAGCCCGCGAAACGCTGCGCGCATTTCGCTGCAGAACAACGCCGGCTCTTCCCAGGCAGCGAAGTGGCCGCCCTTGTCGACCCGGTTGTAGTAGACGAGGTTGGGGTAGGCCCGGGTCAGCCACTGGCGTGGTGGGCGGTAGACTTCGCCGGGGAAGATGGTCACGGCCACCGGCACCTTCACCGGCTCGGGCTTTGCCATGGCCGTGCTGGTTTCCCAGTAGATGCGGGCACTGGAGGTGCCGGTGTTGGTCAGCCAGTAGAGGGTGATGTTGTCCAGCATCGCCTCGCGACCCAGGGCCCGCTCCGGGTCGCCGCGGCTGAAGACCCA
Organism: Pseudomonas sp. BJa5; assembly: GCF_030272875.2. Classification (NCBI taxonomy): domain Bacteria; kingdom Pseudomonadati; phylum Pseudomonadota; class Gammaproteobacteria; order Pseudomonadales; family Pseudomonadaceae; genus Pseudomonas; species Pseudomonas sp. BJa5. Next base: position 24,204 of record NZ_JALRNG020000044.1, on the reverse strand, counting down.
GTCGGCCTGCTTGTCGTAGAGCCAGGCGGCCAGGCCCACCGGCGAGTCCGCCAGGCCGTAGCCCAGGGTCTGTGGCCGCGTCTGCATGATCGCGGCGTAGCCGAAGCCCTTGTTCAGGAAATCCCGGGCCTGGTCGAACACCTCACGTTCTTCGCCGCTCAGGTTGTCCGGTGGCGGGTCGCCATTTTTCAGGGCCCTGGCCAGTTCAGGGGGCAGGGTGGTGGCCCGTTCGATGCGATTGACGTGGATGCCCAGCAGGCCGGCAGGGGCCTGGCGGCCAAGGCTGTCGCAGATGATCGCACCCCAGTCGCCACCCTGGGCCACGTAGCGCTGGTAGCCGAGTCGTTTCATCAGCGTGCCCCAGGCCCTGGCAATGCGCTCGGGGTTCCAGCCGGCCTCGGCCGGCTTTTGCGAAAAGCCGAAGCCGGGCAGTGACGGCAGGACCAGGTCGAATGCCTCTTCGGCCTGTCCACCGTGGGCGACCGGGTCGGTCAAGGGGCCGATGGTAGCCAGCAACTCGAACACCGAGCCCGGCCAGCCGTGGGTCATGATCAGCGGCAAGGCATTGGCGTGGGGCGAGCGCACATGGATGAAATGAATATCCAGGCCGTCGATGCGGGTCACGAACTGCGGCCAGGCGTTGAGCCGCGCCTCGGCACTGCGCCAGTCATAGTCCTGTTCCCAATAGCGCACCAGGGCTTGCAGGCGATCCAGTTCGACGCCCTGGCCGCTGGCGGTCTGGGCATCTGGCCAGCGGGTGGCGGCCAGGCGCAGGGCAAGGTCATCCAGCGCCACCTTGGGCACGTTGGCCTGGAACGAACGTATCGACTCGCCCGGGTCACCCTGCGCGGCAGCGGAACTGGCCGGCACGGCGGCCCGCAATGCACCGGGCAGTACCGACAGCCCGGCGCTTGCCGCGCCACCGAGCAGCAAGGTGCGGCGGGAGAGGGCGGGCAGGGCTGTATCGACGGGCGGTTTCATCGGGGTCACCTCGCATCACAGAGCATAGTCCGGTTGCGAGGTCCAGGTGCCTGGCTCATTGAATCAGACGGTCCACCTGCGCTTGCAGGCGCGGGCCGATCAGCAGGATGGCCGGGATCACGATCAGGTAGGCAAGGCCCCAGGAGCGCAGCCAGACCAGGGCGAAATCCTTGGTAAAGCCCAGGTTCAAGGCCAGCAGGGAGAAGGAGATGATCCCGGTGGTCACAACCCCCATCGACAGCGCGAAGGCGATCTTGCGTTTCAGTTGGATGCTCATTTCACGTTACCTCGAAGGTTTATACCGATCGGTATATTTCCACCCAAAAAAATTCACGACAGGTCGTGAACGGTTTTCTCCAGCGTCAGCATGACGCCACTGCTGTGCTTGCGTTGCCCGGTGAGCCGGGAAATCATGATGGCCCCTTCGATCAGGGCGATCAGGGTAACGGCCGTCTGCTCGGCATCCACCTCGCGGCGAAACTCCCCGGCCTCGATGCCGGCTTCGATCACCGTCACCAGTTGCTGCTTCCAGCTGGCGAAGGCCGCCATGGCCTTGTCACGCAGCGCCGGGTGGGTGTCGTCGGCCTCGATGGCGGTATTGAGCAGCGGGCAACCCCCTTCGGGGAAACCTGGCGGCAGGTCGCGGTAGGTGGCGGCCAGGGCCAGCAGCCTGGCCTTGTTGCTTGGCTCGCGCGCCATGATCGCCCGGACCGTGGTTTGCGCTTGCTGCCAGTTGTAATCGAACGCCGCCAGCGCCACCGCCTCCTTGTTGGCGAAATTGCCGTAGACACTGCCCTTGGTCAGGCCCGTGGCTTCGGTCATGTCGGCCAGTGACGTCCCGGCATAGCCCTTGGTGTTGAAGAGCGGTGCGGTCTTTTCGACGATCAGTTGGCGGGTACGCTGTGCTTTGTCCATGGGAAGAAAATATACCGATTGGTATTTTATCGTCAAGCGGGTGGGCGACCGGTGGTCGAGGGGCCGCCGGCCTGCCGCTCACAGCGTGTACTGGGCAACCCCGTTGCCGAACGACCAGTTCTCCTTTTTCACCTCGACCAGGTTGATGAACACGTCTTCCCGCCGCACGCCGACCTCCTTGTGCAGCCCTTCGGCAATCAGCTGGAAGAGCAGCTTCTTCTGCTCGAGGGTGCGCCCTTCGCTGATGGTGATCTGGATGAATACCTGCCTGTCCGTGCGTTCGATGCTCAGGTACTGGCGGTCGTTCACCAGGCGGTCGTCGGCATGTTCGGTCAGGACCTGGAAGTTGTCGTGGTCGGGGACGTTGATCGCCTGTTTCAGGCAGGCATAGACGACCTGGCCGAGCTTGTTGATGTGGGTGGGGTCGGGATGTTTTCTGATATCGATACGTACGAGGGGCATGGGTTTCTCCTGGCGCTGGGATGCACCAACACGATAGCAGCCTGTAGGAGCGGGCTTGCCCCGCGATGCGATGTGGCTGACCGACCGCAATCGCGGGGCAAGCCCGCTCCTACAAGGGCACGACTTATGCGCCAGGGCTATAGGTATGTATCGAACTGATCTTGCCCCGCCAACCGCAGCCCTTGCCGGTCGGCAGGGTTAGCGTTTAGCTGGTCGCTGCTGAACACTCCAATCCATTCAAAGGCGCGTCGATCGTCGGGAGGGGACGGTCACGCGGACACATCAGGTGCAGACGATGAGCACACCCCTGGATTTGAACGCGTTGAAGGCTCGCCAGCAGGCAGCCTGGGCCAGCGGCGACTACGCGGTGATCGGCACGACCTTGCAGCTGGTCGGCGAGCGCCTGGCCGAGGCCTGTGACTTGCGCTGGGATGAAAAGGTCCTGGATGTGGCCGCCGGCAACGGCAATGTCACCCTGGCCGCCGCACGGCGCGGTTGTCAGGTCACCTCAACGGACTACGTGCCCGAATTGTTGAAACGCGGTGAAGAGCGCGCCCGGGCCGAACGCCTGAGCGTGGTGTTCCAGACCGCCGACGTCGAAGCCTTGCCGTTTGCCGATGGCGCCTTCGACGCGGTGGTCTCGACCTTCGGCGTGATGTTCGCCCCCGATCACGCGCAATCGGCCCGGGAACTGGGCCGGGTCTGCCGCTCGGGCGGGCGCATTGGCATGGCGAACTGGACGCCGCAAGGTTTCATCGGGCAGATGTTCAAGACCCTGGGCCGGCATGTGCCGCCACCTGCCGGCGCGTTGCCGCCCTCGCGCTGGGGCGATGAAGAGCAGTTGCAGCAACTGTTCGCCGACATCCGCGGACCGATGAAGGTCAGCCGCCAGCATTTCAATTTCCGCTATCGCTCGGCGGCGCATTTCATCGAGGTGTTCAGGACCTGGTACGGCCCGGTGCACAAGGCCTTTGCCGCGCTCGATGGTGAAGCCGCCAGCGCGCTGGAACGAGACCTCACCCAACTGCTGAACGACCACAACGTGGCGGGCCCGTCGTCGCTGGTGGTGCCCAGCGAATACCTGGAAGTGGTCATCAGCCGTCGCTGAGGGCAAGCCTGCACGTGCCGGGCTGGCTCAGACGAGTACCGGCTGGTGCGTGCAGGCGTGCAGGTCTTCGAGAAAGGCCTGCAGGATCGGCGGCGGCGATACCCCGCGGCGGGTGATGACATCGAAGGGCGAGGTCAGGTCCAGGGTGCTGGCGCCCAGGCGCCGCATGTCGCCGGTCTTGACCCATTGCTCGGCGAAGTGCACCGGCAAAAAGCCGATGTAGGCGCCGGAAATGATCAGGATCGCCGCCGCCTCGATGTTCTCCACGGTTGCAGCGGCCTTGGTGATACCCAGTTGCTCCAGGTCGAACTGGTGCATATAGCCGCGCACGACGATATGGCAGTCGCGGACCTCTTCGAGCAGGCGACCGTTCGCCGACTTGCTCGCGTACAGCGGATGGCGGCGGCCACAGTAGAGCCCCAGGGCCTCGTTGTAGAGCGGCAGGTACGACAGCCCCGGCACATGCAGGGGAAAGTGGCCGATGGCCAGGTGCAGGCGACCGTCGAGCACCCGCTCTTCCAGCTCCGCCGGGGCGCCGATGTAGATATGCAGGTGGGCGTCGTGCCCGCGCGAGACAAAGCGCTGGGTGGTGCGCGGCAGCGGCGAGGCGGAATCGGTCAGGGTGGAGTCGATGATGCCGAGGTTGAGCTTGCCGCTGATGTGCTGCTTGAGCACGTCGGCATCCATGCAGAAACTCTCCACGGCACTGAGCAGGCGCAGGGTGGCTTCATGGATCGCCACGCCCTGTTCTGTGAGGCGAAAACCGCTGCGCCCCCGCTGGCAGAGCTTGACCCCCAGGCGGGTCTCCAGGTGTGTCATCTGTTCGCTGATGGTCGACTGGCCGGCATTGAGCGCGGCCTGCGCCGCAGAAAAGCCACCGCACTTGACGATGGTGGTGAAGACCCTGAGCAGCTTCAGGTCGACATCGTGGAGCTGGATCACCGTAGCCTCCCGGCCGGGCGTCACATCGTGCACGCTGATATGAACGTCCGGGCATTGTTTTTTTTCCCAAGCTAATCATGGGCGTGTGATCACTGCAATGCCTGAGGTTGGGAAATGTCATCAGCGGCACTGGCGGATCTTCGTCAACGGCTGACACTCAAGCGGATACTTCGGATCCGGCGATGTATGCATCTGCACTTGCGCATTTTTCCCTGTCCGGGCTGCCGCCATAGTGGCTGCAACGGTGGTCGAGCAGTCGCCCCGTCTCCTGACCAGAACAATAAGTGGAGAAACTCGAACATGGCTAAGCACGGTTATGAATCCGGCCGCCTGAACCTGCCTTTCGTAGGTCATTGCACCTTCGCCAAATCGCCCATCTGCACCGACTGGGCGGCCATCGATGCCGACGTGGCGATCCTCGGCGCCCCCAACGACATGGGCACCCAATGGCGTTCCGGCGCACGTTTCGGACCGCGCGGCATCCGCGAGGCATCGACCCTGTTCTCCTTCGGCCACTCCGGCGCCTACGACTTCGAAGATGACGCCACCTACCTGACCGAAGACCAGCTGCGCATGGTCGACGTCGGCGATGCCGATATCGTCCACACCGACATGGCCACCAGCAACGCCAACATCGAATCGGCCGTGCGCCAGATCCTCGCCGCAGGCGCCATGCCGGTGGTACTGGGCGGTGACCATTCGATCCACGCCCCGGTGATCAAGGCCTTCGAAGGGCACGATCCGATCCACATCGTGCATTTCGACGCCCACCTGGACTTCGTCGACGAGCGCCATGGCGTGCGCTACGGCCACGGCAGCCCGCTGCGCCGCGCCTCGGAGCTGGACCACATCGTCGGCATGACCCAGCTGGGCATCCGCAACGTGTCGTCCTCCAACCGCGACGACTACGACGCCGCCCGCGACGCCGGCTCGCAGATCCTCTCGGTGCGCGACGTGCGCCGCCTGGGTTGCGAAGGCGTGCTGGCGAAGATCCCCGAAGGCCGCGACTACTACATCACCATCGACATCGACGGCTTCGACCCGTCCATCGCCCCGGGCACCGGTACCCCGAGCCATGGCGGCTTCCAGTACTACGAAGTGCTGGAAATCATCCAGGCGCTGGCCCGCCGCAGCAAGGGCCGGATCGTCGGCATGGACCTGGTGGAAGTGGCCCCGGCCTACGACCCGGCGGGCGTCACCTCGATCCTCGCCGCGCAGCTGCTGATGAACAGCATCGGCTTCATCTTCCACGCGCGCGCCCAGGCCCGCTGATCCGGAGACTCCACAGTGGACAACAAGGTAAAAGCCTACCTGCAGGCCTTCGGCGTCTCCGAAGCGACCCAGCGTTTTCTCTCCAAGCCCCAGCGCATGTTCATCGGCGGGGCCTGGCTTGAGGCCAGCGACGGCGTCAGTGCCGAGGTCATCGAGCCTTCCACCGAGGGTGTGCTGACGCGCATCCCGATGGGCACCCGCGAAGACCTGGACCGTGCAGTACAAGCCGCCCGTGCGCAGTTCGACGGCGGCCCCTGGAGCCAGCTCAAGCCCCTGGAGCGCGAGCGCCTGATCCATCGCCTGGCCGACCTGATCGAAGCCAACGCCGACGAACTGGCCCAGATCGAGTCCATCGACATGGGCAAGTCGGTGGCCCAGGCCCGCGCCGTGGATATCCAGGGCACGGTCGATACCCTGCGCTATTTCGCCGGCTGGGCCAGCAAGATCCACGGCCGCACCGTCGAGCCTTCGCTGCCGGGCAACTACCTGGCCTATACCCGCAAGGAAGCGGTGGGCGTGGTGGGGGCCATTGTGCCCTGGAACTTCCCGCTGCAGACCATGGCCTGGAAGCTGGGTGCTGCACTGGCCACCGGCTGCACCGTGGTGGTCAAGCCGGCGGAGCTGACCTCGCTGTCGGCCCTGCGTTTTGCCGAGCTGGTACAGGAGTCGGGTATTCCTGACGGCGTGCTGAACATCGTCACCGGCCGCGGCAGCGTGGTGGGCGAAGCGATGTCCAGCCACCCGGGCATCGACAAGCTGAGCTTCACCGGCTCCACGCCAGTGGGCACTTCGGTGGGCAAGGTAGCGATGGACCAGATGAAGCGCCTGACCCTGGAGCTGGGCGGCAAGTCGCCGGTGATCGTGTTCGCCGATGCCGACATCGAGGCGGCGGCCGAGGCGGTCGCCAACGGTGTGTTCTTCAACTCCGGGCAGGTCTGCGATGCCGGTACCCGTGCCTATGTCGAGCGCAGCGTCTATCCGCAGTTCCTGGAGGCGCTGGCCAAGTACACCGCGACCCTGAAGATCGCCCCGGGCCTGGATCCGGACTGCTTCATCAGCCCCATGGTGTCGCGCCAGCAACAGCAGCGGGTGCTGGAGTACATCGCCCTGGGCAAGGCCGAAGGGGCGCAGGTGTACTACGGCGGCGAGCCGGTCGAAGGCCCGGGCTTCTTCGTCCAGCCGACGATTTTCGCCAACTGCAACAACGACATGCGTGTGGTGCGCGAGGAAATCTTCGGCCCGGTGCTGGTCACCGCGCCTTTCGATACCCAGGAGCAGGCCCTGGCGTGGGCCAACGATTCGGAGTTCGGCCTGGCGGCGGCGATCTACTCCAACGACCTGGGCAAGGTCCACGGCCTGATTCCGCGCCTGCGCGCCGGTACCGTCTACGTCAACGCCCACAGCACCCTGGATCCGTCCATGCCGTTCGGTGGCTACAAGCAATCGGGCTACGGCAAGGACATGGGCGCCGAACAACTGGAGTTTTTGCTGGAGACCAAGGCGGTCTGGATCACCTTGCCCTGAGGTACAGGGTTGACCGGTGTCGCTGACCGTTGGTGAGCGGCGCCGGCTCATTGGAAGCATCGTATCTACAAGAACAAGAACCCATCGAGGTGATGCCCATGAACAGCCAAGTGGATGTCGAGCGAGCGCAAGACCTGGAAAGGCGCCTGCGCGCCTATGAAGAACTGGAGAAGAGGGCGGACTGGCCGGGCGCGTTGAGCGCGGCTGACTTTGTCGCGCTGACCCTGCTGACGCTGGTGATGGTGGCCGGCGCTTACTTTCTCGGAGGCCAGCCATGAGCGGGTCCAGAGAGCAGGAGTTTCGCCTCGGCGCCGAGCGTGGCGATACCCCCCTGTTGCCGGGTGAGCGGGTCTGGGGCTTCTGGGGCTACGCCTACGCCAACACGGCGCTGGCAGTGGCCACCTGGGTGTTCCTGATCGGCGGCGCCACCGCGCTGTTCGTCGGGCCCTTGCAAGGGATCGCCGCGATCGTCATCGGCAACATCATCGGCGTGATCCTCGCCGCCTCGTCCGCCTGCCTGCCATGCGGCAAGTACGGTGTCGAGCAGTTCACCTTCCTGCGCAGCATGTTCGGTATCAATGGCAGCCGCCTGGTCTACATCCTCTCCGTAGTGGTGTTGACCATGGGCTGGCTGGCGGTGCTGGGGCTGATGTGCGGACGGGCACTGGACAACCTGGAAACCCTGGTACAGCAGACCCAGCCCGACGGCGACGGCTGGATGGTAACCGCCGGCGCCTTGCTGGCCATCGTCCTGGCAGCGCTGGTGGCCATGCGCGGACCCGAGCTGATGAGCCGCCTGAGCGCGGTGATCGCACCCAGCCTGATCCTGATCATGCTGGCGCTGATGTACTTCATTTCCCAGCGCTACAGCTTCGCCGAGCTGCTGGCCATGCCGCCACTGCAGCCACCGTTCGAGAACCCCCATGTCAACTTCATGGTCGCGGTGGAGATCAACATCGCCGCGGGTTTCTCCTGGTGGCCCTACATCGGCAACCTGTCGCGCCTGTGCAGCAACCAGCGCACGGCCTTCTGGCCGAACCTGGTGGGCATCTTCGCAGCCGCGTCGCTGGGCGAGTCGGTCAGCCTGTTCGCCGCCACCACCCTGGGCAGCAGCGACCCTACCGCCTGGATGCGCCTGGCCGGAGGCATGGCGTTCGGCGTGATTGCCCTGAGCTTCCTGGCGCTGGCCAACCTCACCGGCATGGTCAACATCCTCTACACCGCGGTGATCGGCCTGCGCCAGCTGGCCGGGGAGCGTATGCGCAGCATGGGCTGGGGGGTATTGATCGGGCTGTTCTGCATCATCCCGGTGGTCATCGTGGTGTTCCTCCCGGGTATCTACGATGGCTTCTTCATCTTCCTGGTGTGGACCTCCGCACTGAACAGCGCCCTGGCCGGTATCGGCATCGCCGATTACTTCTTCCTGCGCAAGCAGCGCCTGAACCTGCGCCACCTGTATGCCGAACAGCACGGCTCGCCGCTGCGCTTTTGCAAGGGCTTCAACCCCATCGCGCTGGTGGCGCTGGTGGCGGGTTTCGCGATCTACGTGGTGGTGTTCAACCCGCAGACCCTGGCCCACACCGACTTCTTCACCTTCGCCACCGCCTCGCTGCCGTCCTGCCTGCTGGCCGGGCTGGTGCACTACGGCCTGACCCGACTGCTGGCGGCGCGCCTGGGCTGGGGCGGCTACCCAAAGGGCAATGAACGCAACATCGAGGCCGCCGGCCTTCGAGTACAGGACTAGAACAATGAACAACAAACGATACGACTACATCATCATCGGCGCAGGCTCTGCCGGCTGCGTCCTGGCCAACCGCCTGAGCGAAGACGCCGGTACCTCGGTGCTGGTCCTGGAATTCGGCGGCAGCGATCGCAGCGTGCTGATCCAGATGCCCAGCGCGTTCTCCCTGCCGATGAACACCAAGAAGTACAACTGGCGCTACGAGACCGTGGCCGAGCCGCACCTGGACGGCCGGCGCCTGCACTGCCCACGGGGCAAGGTGCTCGGCGGTTCGTCCTCGATCAACGGCCTGGTCTACATCCGCGGCCATGCCTGCGACTTCGACGAATGGGAAAGCCTGGGCGCCAAGGACTGGAGCTATCGCAACTGCCTGCCGTACTTCAAGCGCGCCGAAAACTACAAGTTCGGCGGCGATGACTACCGCGGTGGCGCTGGGCCGCTGTCGACCAACAACGGCAACAACATGCAGAACCCGCTGTACGGCGCCTGGGTGGAGGCCGGTGCCGAGGCCGGCTACATCAAGACCGACGACTGCAACGGCTACATGCAGGAAGGCTTCGGCGCCATGCACATGACGGTCAAGGACGGCGTGCGCTGGTCCACCGCCAATGCCTACCTGCGCCCGGCCATGACCCGCCCGAACCTCACGGTCATCACCCATGCCATGACCCGGCGCATCCTGCTCGATGGCAAGCGCGCGGTGGGCGTGGAGTACGACGAGGGTGGCCAGACCCACAAGGTCTACTGCAACCGCGAAGTGCTGGTGTCGTCCGGCCCGATCGGCTCGCCGCACCTGCTGCAGCGATCGGGCATCGGCCCGGAGGCGGTGCTGAAAAAGGCCGGCATCGAGGTGCGTCACAACCTGCCGGGTGTTGGCGAGAACCTGCAGGACCACTCGGAAATCTACATCCAGTACGCCTGCAAGGAGCCGGTGACGCTCAACGGCAAGATGAGCCTGCTGGGCAAGGCGATGATCGGCCTGCGCTGGCTGCTGTTCAAGGATGGCCTGGGCGCCAGCAACCACTTCGAGGCCGGTGGCTTCATTCGCTCGTCCAAGGGGCTGCGCTGGCCGGACATCCAGTTCCACTTCCTGCCGGCGGCCATGCGCTACGACGGTGACAAACCGTTCAAGGGCCACGGCTTCATGGTGCTCACCGGGCCGAACAAGCCCACCAGCCGTGGCCATGTGCGGGCGCTGTCGGCCGACCCGTACCAGCATCCGGAAATCCGCTTCAACTACCTGGAGACCGAAGAAGACCGCGAGGGCTTCCGCCGCTGCGTGCGCCTGACCCGGGAAATCATCGCCCAGCCGGCCATGGACCGCTTCCGTGGCGAAGAACTGGCGCCGGGGCCGCAGGTGCAGACCGACGAGCAGATCGACGCCTTCGTGCGCGCCAACATGGAAAGCACCATGCACCCCTGCGGTTCCTGCCGGATGGGCGAGGACGACATGGCGGTGGTCGACTCCTCGCTGCGTGTGCGTGGTGTGCAGGGGCTGCGGGTGATCGACTCCTCGGTGTTCCCGAGCGAGCCCAACGGCAACCTCAATGCACCGACCATCATGCTCGCCGAGCGTGCGGCGGACCTGGTGCGCGGGCGTCAGCCACTGGCACCGGCCGATGTACCGGTCGGCCTGGTGGGTGGCTGGGAAGAACAACAGCGTAGCCGCGAACCGCTGCGCAAGGTCCGCGCCTGACGACTGGCAACTGGCAACTGTGGGAGCTGGCGAAGCCTGCGATGGATTCACACTGGCCTCATCGCAGGCTACGCCAGCTCCCACGGGGCCGCGTTTGACATCCGGTGGGAGCGGGCTTGCCCCGCGATGCGATCTGGCTGACAGAACGCAATCGCGGGGCAAGCCCGCTCCCACAGGAAAGAATGCGTTCCATTGGAGCGATATCGATACAGGTGGCCCGAGGGCACGGATTACGACGCTTTCCTACGTATGAGCGACCGGATTAACCCTATTTTCTGGAGTGACTTCATTACAGCCAAAACCCCATAACGCTCGACAAAACCGCGATTTCAGCGGTCTTCAGCGCTTGGCACAGGCCTTGCTATTTCCCTTGCGTCCGGCCGGATAAGCACGTGGTGTGTTCGGTTCAGGTGTTTGAACTTGTGACGTTATAAAAACAATTAAACTAGCAAGGTAAATAGAATGAAAAATTCGCCCCTCGGTCACTGTCCGCCCGATAGTGAAGAGCACGAACTCAAGCGCAATCTATCCAACCGCCACATCCAGTTGATCGCCATCGGCGGTGCCATCGGCACCGGCCTGTTCATGGGTTCCGGCAAGACCATCAGCCTGGCTGGGCCGTCCATCATCTTCGTCTACATGATCATCGGCTTCATGCTGTTCTTCGTCATGCGGGCGATGGGCGAGTTGCTGTTATCCAACCTCAAGTACAAATCCTTTATCGATTTCTCCGCCGACCTGCTCGGCCCCTGGGCAGGTTTCTTCACCGGCTGGACCTACTGGTTCTGCTGGATCGTCACCGGCATTGCCGACGTTATTGCCATCTCCGCCTACTCACAGTTCTGGTTCCCGGATATTCCACAATGGTTGCCGGCACTCAGTTGCGTGGGCCTGCTGCTGTCGCTCAACCTGATGACGGTGAAGATGTTCGGCGAACTGGAGTTCTGGTTCGCCATGATCAAGATCGTGGCCATTTGCGCCCTGGTCTGCACCGGGCTGTACATGGTGGTTTCGGCTTATCAGTCGCCGACCGGCAACGTCGCGGCGCTTTCCAACCTGTGGAACGACGGCGGAATGTTCCCCCATGGCGCCATGGGCTTCTTCGCCGGCTTCCAGATCGCGATCTTTGCCTTTGCCGGGATCGAGCTGGTGGGCACCACCGCCGCTGAAACCAAGAACCCTGAACGCAACCTGCCGCGGGCGATCAACTCGATTCCGCTGCGCATTATCGTGTTCTACGTGTTCGCCCTGGTCGCCATCATGGCCGTGACCCCCTGGCGCGATGTGGTCGCCAACAAGAGCCCCTTCGTCGAACTGTTCGTTCTGGCAGGCCTGCCGGCCGCGGCCGGGATCATCAACTTCGTGGTCCTCACCTCGGCGGCGTCGTCTGCCAACAGCGGCGTGTTTTCAACCAGCCGCATGCTGTATGGCCTGGCGGTGGATGGTGATGCACCCGGCAAATTCAAGGCACTGTCCAGCCGCGCAGTACCTTCCAATGGCTTGATCTTCTCTTGTGTCTGCCTGTCGGCCGGGGCGCTGGTCATTTACCTGGTGCCGAACATGCTCGATGCCTTCACCCTGATCACCACGGTGTCGGCGATCCTGTTCATGTGCGTCTGGTCGATGATCCTGCTGTCCTACCTGGCCTATCGCAAGCAGCGTGCCCACCTGCACCGCGCCTCGAAATACCGGATGCCGGGCGGCATCTTCATGAGCTGGGCTTGCCTTGCCTTCTTCGTGGCCATGCTCGCCTTGCTGGCGCTGGAACAAGACACCCGCCAGGCGCTGTTGTTCGTACCGGTGTGGTTCGCCGTGCTGGGCTTGTCCTACCGTTCCATCCGCCAGAAAAAACAGGAGGGCGTGCAGTTGTCCTTCGACGCGGATTGATCGCCACGTTCACGTTTTACCCAGGGGGACGGCGCAGGGTGCGCCGGCCCCCTGTTGTCGTTTGCCAAGCAGGAGTCCACGATGCGCATCCACGTCACCTTCATTGACCGCGTCGGCATCACCCAGGAGATCCTGGCACTGCTGGGGGCGCGCAACCTCAACCTCGACGCGGTGGAGATGATTCCGCCCAACGTCTACATCGACGCCCCGGCGCTGTCGCAGGTCGTATTGAACGAGCTCCACCATGCCTTGCTGCGGGTGGTCGGCGTGCAGGCGGTGGAGCTGGTCGACTTCCTGCCCGGTCATCGCCGGCGCCTGCAACTGGAGGCGCTGCTGGCGGCGATGAGCGACCCGGTGCTGGCGGTGGACCCCTGCGGCCATGTGCTGCTGGCCAACCCCACCCTGGTCAGCCTGGTGGGCCGGGAGCCTGCCGGTGAGCCTTTGTCCCGGTTGTTCGCCGAGCCGGACCTGGCTCAGACCCTGATCGACAAGGGCTTTCGCCTGCCCATGTGCGAGGTGGGCTTCCAGGGCCAGGCCTTGTTGCTGGAGGCCACGCCCATCAGCGGCGGGGCCGACGCCCTGGTCGGTGGCCTGCTGACCCTCTATCCGCCCAGCCGCATCGGCGAGCGCCTGGCGTCGTTGCTGCATGACCACACCGAGGGCCTGCAGGCGCTGCTGGGTGAATCGACGGCGCTCAAGGAGCTCAAGGTGCGCCTGCACAAAGTGGCGAGCCTGGAGGCGCCGCTGTTGATCCAGGGCGAAACCGGTACCGGCAAGGAACTGGTGGCCCGCGCCTGCCATGCGCTCAGTGCCCGGCGCGATGCGTCGTTCCTGGCGCTCAACTGCGCGGCGCTGCCCGAGAGCCTGGCCGAGAGCGAGCTGTTCGGCTACGCCGCCGGAGCCTTCACCGGCGCCCAGCGCGGCGGCAAACCGGGGCTGCTGGAACTGGGCGACGGCGGTACGGTGTTCCTCGATGAAGTGGGCGAGATGTCGCCTTACCTGCAAGCCAAGTTGCTGCGCTTTCTCAACGACGGCAGCTTTCGCCGGGTGGGGGGCGCCGGCGAGGTGCGGGTCAATGTACGGGTGGTCTGCGCCACCCACCGCGACCTGGAAAGCATGGTGGTCGAAGGCAGTTTTCGCGAAGACCTCTACTACCGCCTCAACGTGCTCAACCTCAAGGTGCCGCCGCTGCGCGAGCGCGGCAAGGACATCCTGCTGCTGGCTGAGCACTTCCTGCACCAGGCCTGCACGCAGATCCAGCGCTCGCCCTGCCGGCTGGCCCTGGCCACCCATCCGCTGCTGCTGGGCAATCGCTGGGCAGGCAACGTGCGCCAGTTGCAGAACGTGATCTTCCGCGCCGCCGCCATCAGCGAAGGGGAGGTGATCGACTGCGACGACCTGGAACTGGCCGGCACCGCCTTGAACAGCCAGCAGCCCGACGCCCAGGAGGTCATCAGCCTGGAAGCGGCGGTGCAGAATTTCGAGAAGTCCCTGCTGGAGAAGATGTACGCGACCTATCCCTCGACCCGGCAACTGGCCGTGCGCCTGCAGACTTCGCACACGGCCATCGGCCAGCGCCTGCGCAAGTACGGCATTGCCAGCCGGGTCTCGTAGTCGGCCTGGTTCGAATACGCTCCACTGGAGTGAATACGCTCCAGTCGGGCGTGGGGCGCGGGTTCATTGGCCTTTCCTGTAAGTGGTGGCAAGCGGGTTCACGCAGCGGAGCGATTTCGCTCCAGCGCAAAGGCTTGAGATTTACCGGTTTTTCAGTGCAAGGCCTTGAAATACAAGGCTTTTAACAAGTTGGCATCACCCTTGCTCTGGTATCAATCAGTCCTGCATCGGGACCCCACTGATAACAAGAGAGGAAGATCCATGAGCACGCTGCGTTTTACTCCCGAACACGAATGGCTGCGTCTGGAAGCGACTGGCGAGCTGACCGTCGGCATCACCACCTACGCCCAGGAGGCCCTGGGTGACGTGGTGTTCGTGCAGCTGCCGGAGCCGGGCGAGTACGGGGAGGGCCATGAAGTCGCCGTGCTGGAATCGGTCAAGGCCGCCAGCAACATCAGCATGCCGCTGAACGGCACCGTGGTGGCGGTGAACCAGGCCCTGGCCGACGACCCCGAGCTGGTCAACGCCTCGCCCATGCAGGACGGCTGGTTCTTCCGTATCCAGGTCAGCAACCCGGCCGACCTCGATACCCTGATGGACCAGGACGGCTATGACCGCTTCCTGGCCGAAAACGCCTGAGCCAGGGTGCCGCCATGACTAACGCATCCATTCCGCTGGGCACCGACAACGAGTTCATCGCCCGTCATATCGGCCCGCGCGAGGGCGATATCGACGCCATGCTGGCGCTGACCGGGCATGACTCGCTCGACGCCCTGATCGACAGCGTCATCCCCGCCAGCATCAAGGGCACCAGCGTGCTCGAACTGAGCAAAGGGCAGGGCGAGACCGAAGCCCTGGCCGCACTCAAGGCCATTGCCGCGCAGAACCAGCTGTTTGCCAACCACATCGGCCAGGGCTACTACCCGTGCCACACGCCGACGCCGATCCTGCGCAACCTGCTGGAGAACCCGGCCTGGTACACCGCCTACACGCCGTACCAGCCGGAGATTTCCCAGGGTCGCCTGGAGGCGCTGCTGAACTTCCAGACCCTGGTCAGCGACCTGACCGGCATGGAAATCGCCAACGCCTCGCTGCTCGATGAAGCCACCGCCGCAGCCGAGGCCATGACCTTCTGCAAGCGCCTGGCGAAGAACAAGGCACCGGCATTTTTCGCCTCCCGCCATTGCCACCCGCAAACCCTCGACGTATTGCTTACTCGCGCCCGGCCGCTGGGCATTGAAGTGGTCATCGGTGATGAAGCGGCGCTGGAAGACCAGAGCCTGGACGCCTACTTCGGCCTGCTGCTGCAATACCCGGCCAGCACCGGCGCCATCGGCGACCACCGCGCCCTGGTCGAGCGCGCCCATGCCGCTGGCGCCCTGGTGGCGGTGTCCGCCGACCTGCTGGCCCTGACCCTGCTGACCCCACCGGGTGAGTTCGGTGCCGACGTGGTGCTCGGCAGCGCCCAGCGCTTCGGCGTCCCCCTGGGCTTCGGCGGCCCGCACGCGGCGTACTTCGCCACCCGCGATGCGTTCAAGCGCGACATGCCCGGGCGCCTGGTCGGGGTGTCCATCGACCGCTTCGGCAAGCCGGCCCTGCGCCTGGCCATGCAGACCCGCGAGCAGCATATCCGCCGCGAGAAGGCCACCAGCAACATCTGCACCGCCCAGGTACTGCTGGCCAACATCGCCAGCATGTACGCGGTCTACCACGGCCCACAGGGCCTGACCCAGATCGCCCGGCGCGTGCACCGCCTGACCGCGATCCTGGTGCAGGGGCTGCAGCAGCTCGGGCACCAGGTCGAGCAGCAGTACTTCTTCGACACCGTCAGCGTGGTGACCGCACAGCCTGTGGCCCAGGTGCTGGCCGCGGCCAACGGCGCGCGCCTGAACCTGCGTGTAATCGATGATCTGCGCGTCGGCCTGTCGCTGGATGAAACCTGCGAACAGGCCAGCGTCGAGGCCCTGTGGCAGGTGTTCGCCGCACCAGGGCAGACGCTGCCGGACTTCACCGCCCTGGCCGCCGACACCACCGATCGCCTGCCACTGCCGTTGCTGCGCGAAACGCCGTTCCTGCAGCATCAGGTATTCAACCGCTACCACAGCGAAACCGAGCTGATGCGCTACCTGCGCCGCCTGGCCGACAAGGACCTGGCCCTGGACCGCACCATGATCGCCCTGGGCTCGTGCACCATGAAGCTCAACGCCGCCAGCGAGATGATCCCGATCACCTGGCCGGAGTTCGGCGCCCTGCACCCGTTCGCCCCGGCCGAGCAGTCGCTGGGCTACCGCCAGCTGACCGACGAACTGGAAGCGATGCTCTGCGCGGCCACCGGCTATGACGCCATGTCCCTGCAGCCCAACGCCGGCTCCCAGGGCGAGTACGCAGGCCTGTTGGCCATCCGTGCCTACCACGCCAGCCGTGGCGAGGCCGGGCGCGATGTGTGCCTGATTCCGTCGTCGGCCCACGGCACCAACCCGGCTACGGCGCAGATGGCCGGCATGCGTGTGGTGGTGGTCAACTGCGACGAGCGTGGCAACGTCGATGTCGACGACCTGCAGCGCAAGGCCGAGCAGCACAAGGATCAACTGGCCGCGCTGATGATCACCTATCCCTCGACCCATGGCGTGTTCGAGGACGGCATCACCCGCATCTGCGACATCATTCATGAGCACGGCGGCCAGGTGTACCTGGACGGCGCCAACATGAACGCCATGGTCGGCCTCTGTGCCCCGGGCAAGTTCGGCGGCGACGTGTCGCACCTGAACCTGCACAAGACCTTCTGCATCCCCCACGGCGGTGGCGGTCCGGGCGTCGGCCCGATCGGCGTCAAGGCGCACCTGGCGCCGTTCCTGCCCGGTCACGGGCACATGGAGAACAAGCAGGGTGCCGTCTGTGCAGCGCCCTATGGCAGCGCCAGCATCCTGCCGATCACCTGGATGTACATCCGCATGATGGGCGGCGAAGGGCTCAAGCGTGCCTCGCAGCTGGCGATCCTCAGCGCCAACTACATCGCCCGGCGCCTGGAGGAGCACTACCCGGTGCTCTACACCGGCGAGAACGGCCTGGTTGCCCACGAGTGCATTCTCGACCTGCGCCCGCTCAAGGACAGCAGCGGCATCAGCGTCGAGGACGTGGCCAAGCGCCTGATCGATTTTGGCTTCCACGCCCCGACCATGTCGTTCCCGGTGGCCGGCACGCTGATGGTGGAGCCGACCGAGAGTGAGTCCAAGGAAGAGCTGGACCGCTTCTGCGACGCCATGATCTGCATCCGCGAAGAAATCCGCGCGGTGGAAGACGGCACCCTGGACAAGCTCGACAACCCGCTGAAGAACGCACCGCATACCGCCGCCGAGCTGGTGGGCGAATGGCCGCATCGTTATGGCCGGGAGCTGGCGGTGTACCCGCTGGATGCGCTGCGCGAGAGCAAGTACTGGCCGCCGGTGGGGCGCGTGGACAACGTCTACGGCGACCGCAACCTGGCCTGTGCCTGCCCGCCGATGTCGATCTACCAAGACGCTTGACCCTGTAGGAGCGGGCTTGCCCCGCGATGCGATGTAACTGATTGCGCACCATCGCGGGACAAGCCCGCTCCCACAGAGACAATTGCTCCCACAGACAGTTGCCCTTTGGTTGAACGCTAATAACAAGGAAAACCACCATGTTCCATAAAAGCCTGACCCTGTCCGATTTCGACCCGGCGCTGGCCGAAGCTATCCGCCGCGAAGCGCAACGCCAGGAAGACCATATCGAGCTGATCGCCTCGGAAAACTACACCAGCCCGCAAGTGATGCAGGCCCAGGGCACCGAGCTGACCAACAAGTACGCCGAAGGCTACCCGGGCAAGCGCTACTACGGCGGTTGCGAGCATGTCGATGTGGTCGAGCAGCTGGCCATCGACCGCGCCAAGCAACTGTTCGGCGCCGGCTACGCCAACGTCCAGCCACACTCCGGCTCCCAGGCCAACGCAGCGGTCTACCTGGCCCTGCTGCAGGCCGGCGACACCATCCTGGGCATGAGCCTGGCCCACGGCGGTCACCTGACCCACGGTGCCAAGGTCAGTTCTTCCGGCAAGCTGTACAACGCCGTGCAGTACGGTATCGACGCCAACGGCCTGATCGACTACGACGAAGTCGAGCGCCTGGCCGTGGAGCACAAGCCGAAGATGATCGTCGCCGGCTTCTCCGCTTACTCCAAGACCCTGGACTTCCCGCGCTTTCGCCAGATCGCCGACAAGGTCGGTGCCTACCTGTTCGTCGACATGGCCCACGTCGCCGGCCTGGTTGCCGCTGGCCTGTACCCGAACCCGCTGCCCTATGCCGATGTGGTCACCACCACCACCCACAAGACCCTGCGCGGTCCGCGCGGCGGCCTGATCCTGGCCAAGGCCGATGCGGAGCTTGAGAAGAAGCTCAACTCGGCGGTGTTCCCGGGCGGGCAGGGCGGTCCGCTGATGCACGTGATCGCAGCCAAGGCGGTGTGCTTCAAGGAAGCTTTGGAGCCGGGCTTCAAGGACTACCAGTACCAGGTCATCAAGAACGCCCAGGCCATGGCCGAGATCTTCAAGCAGCGCGGCTATGACGTGGTCTCCGGTGGCACCGACAACCACCTGTTCCTGGTCAGCCTGATTCGCCAGGGCATCACCGGCAAGGACGCCGACGCCGCCCTGGGCCGGGCGCACATCACCGTGAACAAGAACGCGGTGCCCAACGATCCGCAGTCGCCGTTCGTGACTTCGGGCCTGCGCATCGGTACCCCGGCGGTGACCACCCGTGGCTTCCAGGTACCGGAATGCCGTGCCCTGGCGACCTGGATCTGCGACATCCTCGATCACCTCGGCGATGCCGACGTCGAGGCCCAGGTGGCCCGGCAGGTGGGCGAGCTGTGCAAACTGTTCCCGGTTTACCCGGCCTGATCACCGGGTGCGATGGCGGAGGCTTGTATGTCGCTGAGTGTTTTTGATCTGTTCAAGGTGGGCATCGGCCCGTCCAGCTCCCACACGGTCGGGCCGATGCGCGCTGCGGCGCGCTTTGTCGAAGGGCTCAGGGACCAGGGCCTGCTGGCCCAGGTGGAAAGCGTGCGCGCCGAGCTGTACGGCTCGCTCGGCGCCACCGGCAAGGGCCACGGCAGCGACAAGGCGGTGCTGCTGGGGCTTGAAGGCGAGCACCCGGATACGGTCGAGACCTCGATGGTCGCTGACCGCCTGGGGATGATCCGTCAGAGCGGGACGCTGGCGCTGCTGGGTGAGAAGCGCATTCGCTTCGTCGAGAAAGAACACCTGGCGATGATCCGCAAACCCTTGCCCTACCACCCCAACGGCATGATTCTGCGTGCCTTCGACGCGGCCGGCCTGCAGCTGTGCAGCCGCGAGTACTACTCGGTGGGCGGCGGTTTCGTGGTGGACGAGGCGGCGATCGGCGTCGACCGCATCGTCGAGGACCGCACGCCGCTGCGCTTCCCCTTCCTGACCGGCCGTGAGCTGCTGGCGCAATGTGCCCAGCACGGGCTGTCGATCAGCCAGTTGATGGCCGAGAACGAAACCGCCTGGCGCAGCCCGCAAGCGACGCGCCAGGGCTTGCTGCATATCTGGCAGGTGATGCAGGACTGCGTCACGGCCGGTTGCCGCACCGAAGGCATCATGCCCGGCGGGCTCAAGGTCAAGCGCCGCGCCGCGGCCTTGCACCGGCAGTTGAGCGGTAGCCCCGAAGCCAACCTGCGCGACAGCCTCTCGGTGCTCGACTGGGTCAACCTCTACGCCCTGGCGGTGAACGAGGAGAACGCCAGCGGCGGTCGGGTGGTCACCGCGCCGACCAATGGCGCGGCCGGCATCATCCCGGCGGTGCTGCATTACTACACGCGCTTCGTGCCGGGGGCCAACGAAGACGGGGTGGTGCGCTTTCTGCTCACCGCCGCGGCGATCGGCATCCTCTACAAGGAAAACGCCTCGATCTCCGGCGCCGAAGTCGGCTGCCAGGGCGAGGTCGGGGTGGCCTGTTCGATGGCGGCCGGGGCCCTGTGCGAAGTGCTCGGCGGCACCGTGCAGCAAGTGGAGAACGCCGCTGAAATCGGCATGGAGCACAACCTCGGGCTGACTTGCGATCCGATCGGCGGGCTGGTCCAGGTGCCCTGCATCGAGCGCAACGCCATGGGCTCGGTCAAGGCCATCAACGCCGCGCGCATGGCCCTGCGTGGCGACGGGCAGCACTTCGTGTCTCTCGACAAGGTGATCCGCACCATGCGCCAGACCGGCGCCGATATGAAAAGCAAATACAAAGAGACTGCCCGCGGCGGGCTGGCGGTCAATATCATCGAATGCTAGGAGTCACCCATGTCCACAGAACAACTACAACAAACGCCGCTGCACGCCCTGCACCTGGAACTGGGGGCACGCATGGTGCCGTTCGCCGGTTACGCCATGCCGGTGCAGTACCCGCTGGGGGTACTCAAGGAACACCTGCACACCCGTGATCAGGCCGGCCTGTTCGACGTTTCGCACATGGGCCAGATCCGCCTGCGCGGCGCCGGTGCCGCCAAGGCCCTGGAAGCGCTGGTGCCGGTGGACATCATCGACCTGCCGGTGGGCATGCAGCGCTATGCCCTGTTCACCAACGACGACGGCGGCATCCTCGACGACCTGATGGTCGCCAACCTGGGCAACGATGAGCTGTTCCTGGTGGTCAACGCCGCCTGCAAGGACCAGGACCTCACCCACCTCAAGCAGCACCTGGAAGGGCAGTGCGAGGTCGAGTCGCTGTTCGACAGCCGCGCCTTGCTGGCCCTGCAGGGGCCGGCGGCAGCCAAGGTACTGGCGCGCCTGGCGCCTCAGGTCGCCAGCATGACCTTCATGCAGTTCGCCAGTGTGCGCTTGCTGGGTGTCGACTGCTATGTCAGCCGTTCGGGCTACACCGGTGAGGATGGCTATGAAATCTCGGTGCCGGTAGAGGCTGCGCAAATGCTCGCCCGCTCGTTGCTGGCCGAGTCCGAGGTCGAGGCCATCGGCCTTGGCGCCCGCGACTCGCTGCGCCTGGAAGCCGGATTGTGCCTGTACGGCCATGACATGGAGCCGCGCACCACGCCGATCGAGGCCAGCCTGACCTGGGCGATTTCCAAGGCCCGGCGTGCCGATGGCGTGCGTGCCGGTGGCTTCCCCGGTGCCGAACGCATCTTTGCCCAGCAGCGCGAAGGCGTGGTCAGCAAGCGCGTCGGCCTGTTGCCCAAGGAGCGGGTGCCGGTACGTGAAGGGACGCTGATCGTCGATGCCCGGGAGCAGGTGATCGGCCGTGTCACCAGTGGTGGCTTCGGTCCGAGCCTGGGCGGGCCGCTGGCGATGGGGTATGTGCAGAGCGAGCATGCGGCGCTGGAGAGCGAAGTCTTCGCCCAGGTGCGCGGCAAATTGGTGCCGATGCAGGTGGTGCGCACGCCGTTCGTGGCGCAACGTTATTACCGTGGCTGAAGACGTGAGTGCCGGAGTATGAGCATGAACCAAACCCAGTCTGTCGCCACGCGCCCGCAGCCCCTGCAGGCCGGGGTGAAACTGCGCGGCGCCGAGAAGGTGGCGCGCATTCCAGTAAAGATCCTGCCCACCGAGGAGGTGCCACGCAAACCCGACTGGATCCGCGTGGAAATTCCTACCTCACCGGAGGTGGCGCGGGTCAAGGCATTGCTGCGCAAGCACAAGCTGCACAGCGTCTGCGAAGAAGCCTCGTGCCCGAACCTGGGCGAGTGCTTCTCCGGCGGCACGGCGACCTTCATGATCATGGGCGACATCTGCACCCGGCGTTGCCCGTTCTGCGATGTCGGCCATGGCCGGCCCAAGCCGCTGGATGTCGATGAGCCGAAGAACCTGGCCATCGCCATCGCTGACCTGCGCCTGAAGTACGTGGTCATCACCTCGGTGGACCGCGACGACCTGCGCGACGGCGGTGCCCAGCACTTCGTCGACTGCCTGCGGGAAATCCGCAAGCTGTCGCCGGGCATCCAGCTGGAAACCCTGGTGCCGGACTACCGCGGGCGCATGGACGTGGCCCTGGCCATCACCGAGCAGGAACCGCCGGATGTGTTCAACCACAACCTGGAAACCGTGCCGCGCCTGTACAAGGCGGCACGGCCGGGGTCGGACTTCGAGTGGTCGCTGGATCTGCTGGAGAATTTCAAGAAACGGGTGCCGGGGGTGCCGACCAAGTCCGGGCTGATGCTCGGCCTGGGCGAGACCGATGAAGAGGTGATCGAGGTGATGCAGCGCATGCGCGAGCATCAGGTCGACATGCTGACCCTGGGGCAGTACCTGCAACCGTCGCGCAGTCATTTGCCGGTGCAGCGTTTCGTCCATCCGGATACCTTCGCCTGGTTTGCCGAGCAGGCCCTGGCGATGGGCTTCCGGAACGTGGCGTCCGGGCCGCTGGTGCGTTCGTCCTACCATGCCGACCAGCAGGTCGCGCAGGTAGCCCTGTAGGGCGGGCCCTTGCGGGCGCTGGCGATGGTTGCGACCGCTTTGCGGTCGTTCGCAGGCTTCGCCAGCTCCTACGGTCGGCAGGCGATTGCCGGGTATCTGTGGGAGCTGCCGCCAGGCTGCGATCGGCCGTGAAACGGCCGCAAAACCTGACGACGCAATTCCTTCAGACCCACTGAGCTGAACCGATTGCGACTGCTGCGCAGTCGATCGCAGGCTTCGCCAGCTCCCACGGTCGGTAGGCGATTGCCGGGTATCTGTGGGAGCTGCCGCCAGGCTGCGATAAGCCGTGAAACGGCCGCAAAACCTGACGACGCAATTCCTTCAGACCCACTGAGCTGAACCGATTGCGACTGCTGCGCAGTCGATCGCAGGCTGCGCCAGCTCCCACGGTCGGTAGGCGATTGCCGGGTATCTGTGGGAGCTGCCGCCAGGCTGCGATCGGCCGTGAAACGGCCGCAAAACCTGTCGACGCAATTCCTTCAGACCCACCGAGCTGAACCGATTGCGACTGCTGCGCAGTCGATCGCAGGCTTCGCCAGCTCCCACGGTCGGCAGGCGATTGCCGGGTATCTGTGGGAGCTGCCACCAGGCTGCGATCGGCCGTGAAACGGCCGCAAAACCTGACGACGCAATTCCTTCAGACCCACCGAGCTGAACCGATTGCGACTGCTGCGCAGTCGATCGCAGGCTTCGCCAGTTCCCACGGTCGGTAGGCGATTGCCGGGTATCTGTGGGAGCTGCCGCCAGGCTGCGATCGGCCGTGAAACGGCCGCAAAACCTGTCGACGCAATTCCTTCAGACCCACCGAGCTGAACCGATTGCGACTGCTGCGCAGTCGATCGCAGGCTTCGCCAGCTCCTACGGTCGGTAGGCGATTGCCGGGTATCTGTGGGAGCTGCCGCCAGGCTGCGATCGGCCGTGAAACGGCCGCAAAACCTGTCGACGCAATTCCTTCAGACCCACCGAGCTGAACCGATTGCGACTGCTGCGCAGCCGATCGCAGGCTGCGCCAGCTCCTACGGTCGGTAGGCGATTGCCGGGTATCTGTGGGAGCTGCCACCAGGCTGCGATCGGCCGTGAAACGGCCGCAAAACCTGTCGACGCAATTCCTTCAGACCCACCGAGCTGAACCGATTGCGACTGCTGCGCAGTCGTTCGCAGGCTGCGCCAGCTCCTACGGTCGGCAGGCGATTGCCGGGTATCTGTGGGAGCTGCCGCCAGGCTGCGATCGGCCGTGAAACGGCCGCAAAACCTGTCGACACAGTTCCTTCAGACCCACCGAGCTGAACCGATTGCGACTGCTGCGCAGCCGATCGCAGGCTTCGCCAGCTCCCACGGTCGGTAGGCGATTGCCGGGTATCTGTGGGAGCTGCCACCAGGCTGCGATCGGCCGTGAAACGGCCGCAAAACCTGACGACGCAATTCCTTCAGACCCACTGAGCTGAACCGATTGCGACTGCTGCGCAGTCGATCGCAGGCTTCGCCAGCTCCCACGGTCGGCAGGCGATTGCCGGGTATCTGTGGGAGCTGCCACCAGGCTGCGATCGGCCGTGAAACGGCCGCAAAACCTGTCGACGCAATTCCTTCAGACCCACCGAGCTGAACCGATT
>NZ_JALRNG020000043.1:0-51372 GCF_030272875.2 Pseudomonas sp. BJa5 | reverse complement strand
CGCTACGCTCAGCTGGGGGCGGGGGGGGTTGCTGTCGGTTTGTGTGGGGTTTTATCCCTTCGGGGGGCACCCCCGCCCCCCGGGGGGGGTGGGGGGTGGCCCCGCGATGCTTTTCAGAAGCCACCACTGGATAATCCAATGAAAACAATACTCCAGGACTTCTCCCTGTCGGCCTTGGTCGCCGGCTTCATCGCCACCCTGATCTCCTACGCAGGTCCCTTGGTGATCATCTTTCAGGCCGCCCACAGTGCACAGCTGTCGGCGGCCGAACTGTCTTCGTGGGTGTGGGCCATTTCCATCGGCAGTGGCGTGCTGGGTGTAGTCCTCAGCCTGCGTTTCAAGGTGCCACTGGTGATCGCCTGGTCGGCGCCGGGCTCGGCCTTGCTGGTGGCGTTGCTGCCGGACATCGCCTTCGCCGAGGCGGTCGGCGCCTATATCGTCGCCAACCTGGTGATCCTGCTGGTGGGCCTGTCCGGTGCCTTCGACCGCATCGTCGGCAAGCTGCCACCGGCCATTTCCGCCGCCATGCTGGCGGGTATCCTGTTCAGCTTCGGCACCGGTTTGTTCACGTCGCTCAAAGCGCAACCGCTGTTGGTGCTGGCGATGTTCGTCTGCTACCTGGTGTTCAAGCGCATCGCGCCACGCTACGCGGTGCTGGCCGTGCTGGTCTGCGGCGTGAGCATTGCCGTGGGCAGTGGCGCAATGAACAGTTCGGCGCTGGTGGTGGGGCTGGCCACCCCGGTGTGGACCACGCCGGCGTTCACCTGGCATGCCGTGCTGAGCATCAGCTTGCCGCTGGTCATGGTGGCGCTGACCGGGCAATTCGTACCGGGCATCGCGGTGCTGCGCAACGACGACTATGCCACGCCCGCCAGCCCGATCATTGCCAGCAATGCCCTGACCAGCCTGTTGCTGGCGCCCTTTGGTTGTCATGGCCTGAACCTGGCGGCGATCACCGCGGCGATCTGCACCGGTCGCGAAGCTCATGATGATCCGGGTAAACGCTATTGGGCGGGTGTTTGCGGTGGGGTGTTGTATCTGCTGTTGGGCGTATTCGGCGCAACGCTGGTGTCGCTGTTCACTGCCTTTCCCGCGGCCTTGATCGCGGCGCTGGCGGGACTGGCGCTGTTCGGCGCCATCGGCGGCGCGCTGGCCGGGGCGATGAGTGTGCCCGCTGACCGCGAGGCGGCGTTGATCACTTTTCTGGTGACGGCCTCGGGGATGTCATTCCTGGGCTTGTCGGCTGCCTTCTGGGGGTTGATCTTCGGTCTGTTCGCGCACCTGCTGCTGCACCTGCGGCGACCGGCGCCACAGGTGAGCAGGGTAGGGATGCAGGCTGACTGAAGTCAGATCTGCATGGCCATGCCTTCGACGTTCATGGCCGCCTGGCGCAAGGCTTCGGAACGGGTCGGGTGCGGGTGGCAGGTCAGGGCGATGTCTTCGGCCGACGCCGAGAACTCCATGGCCACGCAGAACTCGCCGATCATCTCGCTGACGCTCGGGCCGACCAGGTGCACGCCCAGCACTTCATCGGTGTTGGCATCGGCCAGGACCTTGGCGAAGCCCTCGGTCTCGTGGTTGATCTTGGCCCGGCTGTTGGCGGTGAAGGGGAACTTGCCGACCTTGTAGGCGCGACCTTCGGCCTTGAGCTGTTCTTCGGTCTTGCCGACGCTGGCCAGCTCCGGACGGGTGTAGATCACCCCGGGGATCAGGTTGTAGTTGACCTCATGGGCCTTGCCGGCGATCCGCTCGATACAGGCCACCGCTTCGTCTTCGGCCTTGTGCGCAAGCATCGGGCCGGAGGTGACATCACCGATGACCCACACGCCCGGTACTGAAGTGCGGTGATGCTCGTTGGCGAGCATGCCGCGTTTGTCGGTCTCAAGGCCGACACTCTCCAGGCCCAGGCCCTTGGTGTAGGGGCGACGGCCAATGGCGACCAGCACATAGTCGGCTTCGAGGTTTTCGCTGGCACCGCCGGCGGCAGGTTCCAGGCTCAGGCTGACGGCATCGGCCGAGGCCGTGGCCTGGGTCACCTTGCTGCCCAGCTTGAACTTGATGCCTTGCTTGGCCAGTGCGCGTTGCAGGGTCTTGGCGGTTTCTTCGTCGGTGCCCGGGCAGATGCGGTCCAGGTATTCGATCACGGTGACCTGGCTACCCAGGCGCCGCCACACCGAACCCAGCTCCAGGCCGATCACGCCAGCGCCGATCACCACCAGGTGCTTGGGTACGCTCGGCAGCGACAGGGCACCGGTGGAGTCGATGATGCGCTGGTTGTCGATGGTCACGCCCGGCAGCGGGGTGGGTTCGGAGCCGGTGGCGATGACGATGTCCTTGGCCTGCAGCTCGGTGATGCTGCCGTCGGCGGCGCTGACGTTGACCCGGCCAGGTCCGGCCAGCTGGCCCCAGCCCTTGATCCAGTCGACCTTGTTCTTGCGGAACAGGAACTCGATGCCCTTGGTCAGGCCGGTCACGCTTTCGTCTTTCTGCTTCATCATCTGGGCGAGGTTCAGGGTCGGGGTGACCTCGATACCCAGGTTGGCGAATTCACTGCCTGTGGCGGCTTCGTACAGCTCGGAGGCATGCAGCAGCGCCTTGGACGGCATGCAGCCAACGTTGAGGCAGGTGCCACCGAGGGTCGAGCGTCCTTCCACGCAGGCCACGCTCAGGCCCAGCTGGCCGGCACGGATGGCTGCGTTGTAGCCGCCGGGGCCGCCGCCGATGATCACCACATCATAGGTTTTCATTGTTGTACTCCAGGATGAAGAATCGACAATGGCGCCAAGATTAGTCTGTGGGATGATCGATTGTATACAAATTATCGAGTGGCCCCGGATGTGCCCGCAGGGTCTGGAATGCGGGCGTCAGCCTCAGACCATGGTCGCAATGTGCTATAGCTTTGAATATCTGAACTACCCTTTGGCGGTGACGTCCGATGAAGAAAGGGAGGCTCATTCATGCTTGCGCAACTTCCACTGGTTCTGCAAAGCCTGCGACTGCCACTGCGTCTGCGACTGTGGGATGGTCATGAGTACGATCTTGGCCCCAAGCCCAAGGTCACCATCCTGGTCAAGGATCCGCAGCTGATCACCCAACTGACCCACCCGAGCCTGGATGAACTGGGCGCCGCTTTCGTCGAGGGCAAGCTGGAGCTTGAGGGCACCATCGGTGAGGTGATCCGGGTTTGCGATGAGCTCAGTGAGGCGTTGCTCAAGGATGAAGCCGACCATCAGCCGGTGCGTCGCGAGCATGACAAGGACACCGATGCCGAGGCCATCTCCTATCACTACGACCTCTCCAACGACTTCTACCAGCTGTGGCTGGACAAGGAGATGGCCTACTCCTGCGCCTACTTCAAGACCGACCAGGACAGCCTGGAACAGGCCCAGCTGAACAAGTTCGAGCACCTGTGTCGCAAACTGCGTCTGCAGAAGGGCGATTACCTGCTGGACGTCGGCTGCGGATGGGGTGGCCTGTCGCGATTCGCCGCCCGTGAGTTCGGCGCCAGGGTGATGGGCATCACCTTGAGCAAGGAGCAGCTCAAGCTGGGCCGCGAACGGGTCAAGGCCGAGGGGCTCAAGGACCAGGTGGAGCTGAAGATCCTCGACTACCGCGACCTGCCTCAGGATGGCCGCTTCGACAAGGTGGTCAGTGTCGGCATGTTCGAGCACGTCGGCCACGCCAACCTGGCGCTGTATTGTCAGCGCTTGTTCGGCGCGGTACGCGAGGGCGGCCTGGTGATGAACCACGGCATCACTGCCAAGCATGTGGACGGCCGTCCGGTGGGACGTGGCGCCGGTAGCTTCATCGATCGCTTTGTGTTCCCTCACGGCGAGTTGCCGCATCTGTCGATGATCTCCGCCAGCATCAGCCAGGCGGGACTTGAGATCGTCGATGTCGAAAGCTTGCGCCTGCACTATGCGCGCACGCTGCACCTGTGGAGTGAGCGTCTGGAGAGTCAGTTACAAACAGCCTCGACCCTGGTGCCGGAGAAAGCCTTGCGCATCTGGCGCCTGTACCTGGCCGGCTGTTCCTATGCCTTTGCCAAGGGCTGGATCAACCTGCACCAGATTCTCGCGGTGAAGCCATTCGCCGACGGGCACCACGACCTGCCGCTTACCCGCGAAGACCTGTATCGCTGAGCGCCGCTAGAGAATCGGTGAAATCAGCCGGGCAATACGCATCCCCAGTTGTTGCAGGCGATGGGTGTCCTGGCTGTCTTCGGCGGTGATCTCCCGGGCCAGGTCGAAGTCGTGGAACAGCATGGCTTCGACCTGGCCGGCGAAGGCGCGATCGACAGTCAGCAGCATCACTTCGAAGTTCAGGCGGAAGGAACGGTTGTCGAGGTTGGCGCTGCCGATGGCGCTGATCTCATTGTCGATCAGCACCACCTTCTGGTGCAGGAATCCCGGCCCGTAGCGAAACATCCTCACCCCGGCACGCACTGCCTCGAAAGCGAACAGGCTGGAGGCGGCATAGACGATGCGATGGTCGGCCCGTGACGGCAGGAGGATGCGCACATCCACCCCACGCAAAACCGCCAGGCGCAGGGCGGCGAATACCGCTTCATCGGGGATGAAGTAAGGGCTGGTGATCCACACCCGCTCCTTGGCCGAATGAATGGCTTCGACGAAGAACAGCGAGCAGGTTTCCTGAGGGTCGGCCGGACCACTGGCCAGCACCTGGCAGAGCACGCCGTTTTCCGGATAGGTGTCGGGCAGCAGCAGGGGCGGCAGTGTGCGGGTCGCCCAGAACCAGTCTTCGGCGAAGGACTCCTGCAGGCAGGCCAGCACCGGACCGCTGACTTGCACATGGGTGTCGCGCCAGGGTGAGAGCTTCGGCTTGTTGCCCAGGTACTCGTCGCCGACGTTATGCCCGCCGACGAAACCCTGAATACCATCGACGACGACAATCTTGCGGTGGTTGCGGAAGTTGACCTGGAAGCGGTTGAACCAGCCGCGGCGGGTGGCGAAGGCGCGGATGTTCACACCGCCATCTCGCAGGACCTGGCTATAGGCAGCGGGCAGGGCATGGCTGCCGACCCGGTCGTACAGCACAAAGACCTTGACCCCCTCGGCGGCTTTTTTCAGCAGCAGGGCCTGCAGCGCCCGGCCCAGGTTGTCGTCGTGAATGATGAAGAACTGCACCAGCACGGTGTCCCGCGCCTGTTCGATGGCGGCGAAGATGGCGTCGAAGGTGGCCTTGCCATCGATCAGCAGACGCACCTGATTGTTCGCGAGGCAAGGCATGCGTCCCAGTCCGGGCATGGCTCGCAGCGAGGTGTAGGACTCGGAACTTCGTGCGGCGAGGGCCTCCTCGACCCAGGGCCGCCAGTTCAGGTCGGCCATGGCCACATGCATTTCACGGTTGGCGTGGCGGCGGGCATGGATGTAGGCATCGAAGGTGCGACTGCCGAACACCAGGTAGGGGATCAGGGTGAAGTAAGGAATGAACACCAGCGACAGGGCCCAGGCAATCGCGCCCTGGGCGGTGCGCACAGTGAGCACCGCATGCACGGCGGCGATGCTGCCCAGCAGGTGTATGACACCGATGAGGTAACCGAAGAATAAGGGGCTGTGGTAGTCCATACGCATCCTGCTATCCAAAGGCACTGTCTCTAACAGAGCATGTTCGAGGGCGACCTTGCAACCGAAAGCACAAAATGACGTCTAAGCTGTGTTCCAGCTTGGGGCTGGAGTTTCGAGGAGTCCACTACATGAAGAGTCGTCTGCCGATGCTGGCACTGGTCCTGGGGCTGGCGAGCCCGTTGGTGCATGCACAGATGTTGCAACCGGGTCTGTGGGAACTGACCACCAGCAATATGCAGGTCGATGGCAAGCAGCTGCCGGACATGGGCTTCATGCTCGGCCAGCTGAAGAACCTGCCGCCCGAGCAACGGGCAATGATCGAAGGGGGCCTGGCCAAGCAGGGCATCAATATCGCGGGTCAGGGCGTGCGTTCGTGCCTCACCCCTGAACAGGTCAAGAGCAACGACATCCCGCTGCAGGATCCGAAGTCTGGCTGCACGCAGAAGATCACCGAGCGCAATGGCAATGTGTGGAAGTTCACCTTCACCTGTCCGAAGGCCCAGGGAGCGGGACAAGCTACCTTCCTTAGTGACCGCGAGTTTCTCACCGAGGTCGCCGGCACCTTCAATGCGTCGGGCGTGCAGCAGCAGGGCAGCATGAACACCCGTGCCGTGTGGCTGGGTGCTGAGTGTGGAACGGTCAAGCCACGGACCTAGCCGTTCCAGCACCATCGGCTTTCGGCAACCGCGTCGTGGGCATGCAGGCTTTCCGCATGTTCCACGCGCAGCTTGAAGCCGCTGATCCCTTCCAGGCTGCGCAAGGCAAGATGCAGGCGCCGCGCGGCATCCTCACAGAACATCAGGTTCTGACCATTGGCCAAGGCGAAGGCCTGTTCATCCGCACGTTTCACCGCCGTTTGCACAGCAGTACCCAGTGCGGCTTCGGCCTGATCGATCAGCTCGACAATCGGAAACGCATCACTACCTTCCCGCAAACGCACCTGCAGTTTCGCCACACTGCGCTGGCTATGGGGTGTGGCAACCACACCCTCGGCACTGCCTAACCAAGCGAGTACGGCTTCGTGGCTTAGCGGGCGATTGTCGAAATCGGACAGGAACTGCTGCTGAATCAATTGCCTGGCCAGGGCTGCCGAGCAGGGGCAGGTGGAGGAATAATCCAGCTGCACAAATAGTTCCACGTGGAACATTTCATCCTTTAGCTGAGCAGACAGCGTAATCGGATGGGCCTTCCAACCCGCCAATGGGCTGACCAGTGCTGGGCGTTTGAGCAGCAAATCGAAGCGCAGATTCAAATAGGCTGCGGTGGATAAACCGGCGTGACTGGCTAGAAAATCTTCCAGAACCTGGCGTAGCAATCCTGGGCTCAGCGGCTGCTGTTCGAAAATCTCCAATGCCAGGTAGAGGCGCGACATATGGATGCCGCGAGCGCTGCCATCGTCCAGGCTGACGCCGGCGTCGGCACTGGCCCGCAGCCTGTTGCCTTGAAACAGCAGCGGCAAGGCAATGTTGCACATGCCGACCCAGTCCAGTGGCAAAGCAGTGCGGATGTCTTGAACAGCGATATCGGGAAGGGTTAAGGCAGTCATGGTCAGCTCATGTTCCGGGTGGCGTATTGGAGCAGGTTGGCAAAATTGTATTGTTATAATATAACATTGCGCAATGCATCGTTCGAATGCGCTTGCCCATATGAGGACCTGACCATGCCCGCCCGCCTTCCCGTCACCGTGCTTTCCGGCTTCCTCGGTGCCGGCAAAAGTACCTTGCTGAACCATGTGCTGCGTAACCGCGAGAACCTGCGCGTCGCGGTGATCGTCAACG
This sequence comes from Pseudomonas sp. BJa5, assembly GCF_030272875.2. Lineage (NCBI taxonomy): Bacteria > Pseudomonadati > Pseudomonadota > Gammaproteobacteria > Pseudomonadales > Pseudomonadaceae > Pseudomonas > Pseudomonas sp. BJa5. The sequence continues at coordinate 44,006 of NZ_JALRNG020000043.1, read as the reverse complement.
ACATGAGTGAAATCAACATCGATGCCAGTGAGGTGCAGCGCAATGTCAGCCTCAACCGCGCCGAAGAAAAGCTGGTGGAGATGAGCAACGGTTGCATCTGCTGCACCCTGCGCGAAGACCTTCTGGAAGAAGTGGGCCGGCTGGCCCGGGAGGGACGCTTCGACTATCTGCTGATCGAGTCCACTGGCATTTCCGAGCCGCTTCCGGTGGCCGAGACCTTTACCTTTCGTGATGACCAGGGTCGCAGCCTGGCTGACCAGGCGCGCCTGGACACCATGGTGACGGTGGTCGATGGTCTTAACTTCCTGCGTGACTACCAGGCCGCCGACAGCCTGGCCAGCCGTGGCGAGACCCTGGGTGAGGAAGACCAGCGCTCGATCACCGACCTGCTGATCGAGCAGGTGGAGTTCGCCGATGTGATCCTGCTCAGCAAGATCGACCTGATCAGCAGTCATGAACGGGAAGAACTCTGTGCCATCTTGCGCCGACTCAATGCCCAGGCGCGGATCATCCCGATGAGCATGGGCCAGGTACCGTTGGCCTCGATCCTCGACACTGGCCTGTTCGACTTCGAGCGCGCCGCGCAGGCGCCCGGCTGGTTGCAGGAGATGCGCGGCGAGCATGTGCCGGAAACCGAGGAATACGGCATCGCCGCCAGCACCTGGCAGGCGCGTCGACCGCTGCACCCGCAGCGCTTCTTCGACTTTATCAACGGTCCCTGGAGCAATGGTCGGTTGCTGCGCTCCAAGGGTTTCTTCTGGCTGGCCAACAAGCACCAGGACGCCGGTAGCTGGTCCCAGGCCGGGGGCATGATGCGCTATGGCTTTGCCGGGCGTTGGTGGCGCTTTGTTCCACGCGAGCACTGGCCGCAGGACGAACAGAGCACCGCTGCCATTCTCAAGAACTGGACGAACGAGTGCGGTGATTGCCGCCAGGAGTTGGTATTCATCGGCCAGGACATCGACTTTGCCCGCCTTGAGGCACAGCTTGAGGCTTGCCTGCTGAGCGATGCGGAAATGGCGCAAGGTGTTGAACGTTGGCGCCAGTTGCCGGACCCGTTTGGCCCCTGGTACGAGGAGGACGCTGCCTGACCTTGACGGGGTGGCCTGCAATCAAGGCATAGTGGCGCAAACTCCGGGTGATTACCGCCACATGCTGCAGAACATTCCTACTCATGTCATTGCCGGCCCGCTGGGGGCCGGCAAGACCAGCCTGATCCGCCACTTGCTGGGCCAGCGCCCGCCCGACGAGCGCTGGGCGGTGTTGATCAACGAGTTCGGCCAGATTGGCCTGGATGCTGCGCTGCTGAGCACTGACGACCAGGGCGTCGGCATGGCGGAAGTGGCGGGTGGCTGCGTGTGCTGCGTCAATGGCGCGCCGTTCCAGGTCGGGCTGGGTCGTCTGTTGCGCAAGGTCAGGCCGCAGCGGTTGTTCATCGAACCCTCGGGCCTGGGACATCCGTTGCAACTGCTCAAGCAGCTGCAGCAGGCACCCTGGCGAGGCGTGCTGGCCGTGCAACCGGCTGTGATGGTGCTGGACGCCGCTCAACTGGACGCCGGCATCCCCTTGCCCGCAGCGCAGCAGGAAACCCTGGCCAGTGCAGGGCTGCTGGTGTTGAACAAATCAGCGGCTGTGGATGATCAACGGCGGTTGTGGATAACTTCCCAGTTGCCGGATCAGCCGCTGTGCTGGACCGAACAAGGTCGGTTGGCCTTGTCGGCACTGCCGGTTCGGATGCCTGAAACGACCGCGGAAGGGGTTGTGGATAAGCTGGTTTCGCCGAGCAAACCCGAGCCCATGGCCGCCCTGTGGATAAATCAGCAGGAGCCGATATGCAGTGTCCAGGACAGCGACGACGGCTGGAGCATCGGCTGGCGCTGGCATCCACGGCAGCTGATCGATCACCTGCGTGTGGAAAAGTTTTTGGCTGATTTCAGCTGGCGCCGGGCGAAACTGGTTATCCACAGCCCCCGAGGCTGGCAGTCGCTCAATGCATTGGCCGAGCAAGGCGAGTTGCATTGGCAGCCCAGCGAATGGCGACGCGACTCGCGTATCGAATTGATCTTTTCCACAGCCCAGGATAGCCAGGCGCTGCAACAGGCCATGCTGGCCTGCCGTCTCTAGTTGCGCCAGCGGTTGTGGTCCTGGCGCCACTGCTTCATTTCGATAACGTTGTCAGCGTGCGGGGCGGGTTTGATCTCGAAGGGGTAGGGCGCCAGTTCGATGTGCATGCTGTGGGCGCCGAACTGGGTAACGGTGCCCGGGTGGCGTTGTTCGCCGGTGACGGTGAACTCGAAGTTATACACACGGGCCAGACGCTTGCGGCCCTGGGCGTCACGGACAAAGCCGATGCGCTTGAGCGCCACATTGCCGTCGAGCAGTTCCAGATCGAGTTTTGCACAGTGCTGCTTGACCCGCTCCAGGGCTTTCTCACGCAATCCGTGGTTGTGCCATAGCCAGGCGCCGGCAGAGGCCAGCAACATCAGCACGAAGAGATTACCCAGGGTCAGCATTACATTGGCTCCAACGAAGTACGTCCAGCTTAACTGCCTCTGCGGTCTGTCGTACAGGTAGCATTTAGCGCCATACTGCGCGCCGTGTTTTTCATTTTCTTGCCTGGAAGTCCTGAATGAAACGTACGCCGCATTTGCTCGCCATCCAGTCCCATGTGGTTTTCGGTCACGCCGGTAATGCGGCAGCGGTGTTCCCTATGCAGCGGGTCGGGGTGAACGTCTGGCCGCTCAACACGGTGCAGTTCTCCAATCACACTCAGTATGGCCAGTGGACGGGGGAAGTGCTTGCGCCAGCGCAAATCCCGGCGCTGGTGGACGGTATTGCGACGATCGGTGAGCTGGGCAACTGCGATGCGGTACTGTCCGGTTACCTGGGCAGTGCCGAACAGGGGCGGGCGATCCTCAGTGGCGTGGCGCGCATCAAGGCGGCCAACCCCAAGGCCTTGTACCTGTGCGACCCGGTCATGGGCCATCCGGAGAAAGGCTGCATCGTGCCGACCGAGGTCAGCGTGTTCTTGCTCGAAGAAGCCCTGTCGGCCGCCGATGTGCTGTGCCCGAACCAGCTGGAGCTCAACAGCTTCTGCGATCGCCAGCCGCAGTCGCTGGACGACTGCGTGGCCATGGCGCGCAGCCTGCTGGCGCGAGGGCCGAAAGCCATTTTGGTCAAGCACCTGGCGTACCCGGGGCGTGGGCCGGACGATTTCGAGATGCTGCTGGTGACTGCCGAAGGCAGCTGGCATGTGCGCAGGCCGCTGCTGGCGTTCCCGCGTCACCCGGTGGGTGTCGGCGACCTGACCTCGGGGCTGTTCCTGGCCCGGGTACTGCTGGGCGACGACTGGCTGGCGGCGTTCGAATTCACCGCCGCCGCCGTGCATGAGGTGCTGCTGGAAACCCAGGCCTGCGCCAGCTATGAACTTGAGCTGGTGCGGGCCCAGGACCGCATCGTGCACCCGCGGGTGCGCTTCGAGGCCAAGCGTCTTGCCAGTTAAAGCGCGTCGCCCTTGAGCTCCTGGTAGCGCTTTTCCAGTTCCTGGCGAATCTGCCGGCGCTGCTTGCCTTGCAGGTAGCGGCGTTTTTCTTCGCTGGTTTCCGGCTGGCGTGGCGGCACGGCCACCGGCTTGCGGTCGTCATCGACGGCGACCATGGTGAAGAAGCAGCTGTTGCTGTGGCGCACCGAGCGCTCGCGAATGTTTTCGGTGACGACCTTGATGCCCACCTCCATCGAGGTGTTGCCGGTGTAGTTGACCGAGGCCAGGAAGGTCACCAGTTCACCGACGTGTACCGGTTCGCGAAAGACCACCTGGTCCACCGACAGGGTGACCACGTAGCGTCCGGCGTAGCGGCTGGCGCAGGCATAGGCGACTTCATCCAGGTACTTGAGCAGGGTGCCGCCGTGCACATTGCCAGAAAAGTTGGCCATGTCCGGGGTCATCAGGACGGTCATCGACAGCTGGGCGTTTCCAGGTTCCATAGTGTGCTCACGGTTAGGTTGCGCTGAGACGGGGTGGCGATTGGTATTCACGCTTCTTTCCCCCAATACGATTCCCATCTAGAGACGGGACGCTGACAGCGGCCTTGCCGTCACGCTGTTTTTGCCATTTGCGGCGTTGATTCGGTCGATCTGTTTCCACTTATTGCATCTGCTTTTCGCGACAGGTCGCGGTGTTAACCTGAGGAGGCCCATGCAAGGTGGGTTTCCTACATTAAAAACACTATGTGCCCGCGACTCAATCGGTTAATTCCTGGCTGAGTAGCGGCTTGTCCTTTGTCATGAGGTAAGGAGTACCACGCCATGCATGCCATCAGCTTTATCCAGGACTTGGCAGTGATCATGCTGGTCGCCGGTGTGGTCACTATCCTGTTTCACCGTTTCAAGCAGCCAGTGGTGCTGGGCTATATCGTCGCCGGTTTCATCATCGGCCCGCACACGCCCCCCTTCGGCCTGATCCACGACGAAGACACGATCAAGACCCTGGCTGAGCTCGGGGTGATTTTCCTGATGTTCTGCCTGGGCCTCGAGTTCAGCCTGCGCAAGTTGTTCAAGGTGGGCGCCACCGCCTTTATCGCGGCGTTCCTGGAAATCGTGCTGATGATCTGGATCGGCTTCGAGATCGGCCGCTGGTTTGGCTGGAGCACCATGGACTCGCTATTCCTCGGCGCGATCCTGGCCATTTCCTCGACCACCATCATCGTCAAGGCGCTCAACGACCTGAAGATGAAGAACGAACGCTTCGCCCAACTGATTTTCGGCGTACTGATCGTCGAGGACATCCTCGGCATCGGCATCATCGCCCTGCTGTCGGGAATCGCAGTGAGCGGCTCGGTCAGCTCCGGCGAGGTGTTTTCCACGGTCGGCAAGCTGTCGCTGTTCATGATCGTCGCGCTGGTGATCGGCATCCTGCTGGTGCCGCGCTTGCTGGCCTACGTGGCGCGCTTCGAAAGCAACGAAATGCTGCTGATTACCGTGCTGGGGTTGTGTTTCGGCTTCTGCCTGCTGGTGGTCAAGCTGGAGTACAGCATGGTGCTGGGTGCCTTCCTGATCGGCGCGATCATGGCCGAGTCGCGGCAGTTGTTGAAAATCGAGCGCCTGGTCGAGCCGGTTCGTGACCTGTTCAGTGCCATTTTCTTCGTTGCCATCGGCATGATGATCGATCCGCAGGTGCTGCTCGATTATGCCTGGCCGATCGTGGTGATTACCGTGGCGGTGGTACTGGGCAAGATGCTGTCGTGCGGCATGGGGGCCTTTATCGCCGGCAACGACGGCCGCACGTCGCTGCGGGTGGGCATGGGGCTGTCACAGATCGGCGAGTTCTCGTTCATCATCGCCGCCTTGGGGATGACCTTGCAGGTCACCAGCGACTTCCTCTACCCGGTTGCCGTGGCGGTCTCGGCCATTACCACGCTGCTCACCCCCTACTTGATCCGCGGCGCCGACCCGCTGTCGCTCAAGCTCGCCAAGGTCGTACCGCGGCGCCTGGCGCGGGTGCTGTCGCTGTATGGTGAGTGGCTGCGCAGCATCCAGCCGCAAGGCGAGGGCGCCCTGGTGGCGTCCATGGTGCGGCGCATCCTGCTGCAGGTGGGGGTGAACCTGGCGCTGGTGGTGGCGATTTTCTTCAGCGGCGGCTATTTCGCCGAGCGTATCGGTAGCTACCTGGGCGAATGGATCAGCGATGTCGGCCAGCAGAAGGCGCTGATCTGGGGTGCAGCATTGCTGTTGTCGCTACCGTTCCTGATCGCCGCCTATCGCAAGCTCAAAGCGCTGTCGATGCTCCTGGCCGAGCTTGGGGTCAAGCCGGAAATGGCCGGGCGTCATACCCAGCGCGTACGGCGGGTGATTGCCGAAGTCATTCCGCTGCTGTCCCTGCTGGTGATCTTCCTGCTGCTGTCGGCGCTGTCGGCCAGCATCCTGCCCACCAGCGAGTTGCTGGTACTGATCGTGGTGGTGGCGGCGGGCGTGGTGGCATTGCTCTGGCGCTGGTTCATCCGCGTGCACACGCGCATGCAGATCGCCTTGCTGGAAACCTTGGAGAACCATCAGGAGCATCATCACTGAGGTGATGAGCACGGGAAGGGGCTTCCTGCGCGGGACGAATCGAATGTCCGAGGGGATGGAGCGGTAGCGAATCGCCACGCACAGGAATGCGAGGCGATTCTACGAACATTAATAGCGAAGAGCCATTACTTTGTGAGGATATTTCTCATTCAGCTTTCCAGCCAGACATCCCGCGCCCAGTGCCAGACCGACTCCCAGCTATCCTCGGTGACGATCTCTTCTTCGCCGGACCACAGCACCACGGTGCCGTCTTCTTCCACGCAGTAGTAATCGTCACCGTCCTGGCAGATCGGGATCAGGTCACGGGGCACCCCGGCATCCCAGGCGTTGGCCGCCACGTCCGGCAGGTAGGTGTGCGATTGCGGGTCGGTGACGGTAACCGGCTCCAGGCTGCCGTACACCACGTCGCTGACCGTCAGCAGGAATTCCTTGAAGACGAATGGAATGTTGATGAACAACTCTTCTTCGATTTCGACCAGCTGGTCTTCGTCTGGTAGCTCAAGCGGCACCGGTACCGGTTCGTTGGCTTCTCGGAGTTGCTCGATGACTTCTTCCACGGTTCTATCCTCTAACCTTTACGACGGCTGCGCGTTATACCCTAGTAGCCCGCTGCGCTAAAAGCAAAACCCCGGGACAAGCCCGGGGTTTTTTTGTGCAATGCCGCAGGATCAGCCGTTCTGGCGGATACCGGCAACCAGCCATGGCTGGTTTTCGCCCTGCACGCGTTCCATGTTCCAGCTTTCGCTGAACACTTCGCCCTGGTCGAAGCGCGAGGTCTTCGACACACCGCTGAAGGTCAGGGTGGCGATGGTCTTGTCGGCGCGGTCGTCGACGCCTTCAAGTTGCACATTCAGGTCGTCGATGTAGGTGGACTGGAAGCCATCACCCAGCGCAGCGCGCTCCTGCTTGAGGAACTGCAGCATTTGCGGGGTCACGAACTCGGCGATCTTGTCCATTTCGTTGGCGTCCCAGTGCTGCTGCAGCGTCTGGAAGTGGTTACGGGCGGCAGCCAGGAAGTTCTGCTCGTTGAACCAGGCCGGTGCGTTGATCACCGGACGGGCGGCGGCAGGGGCGGCCGAACCACCGAAGACCGACGGCTGGGCAGGCTGCTGGTGCACTTCACGCTGGAAAGGCGCATGACCGGCGGCGGCCACTTGTGGCTGCTGCTGGCGGCGACGAGCGGCAATGAAGCGGAAGACCAGGAAGGCGATCAGCGCCATGATCAGGATGTCGAAGATCTGCATGCCTTCGAAACCGTCACCCATGAACATGGAGGCCAGCAGGCCACCGGCGGCGATACCGGCCAGTGGGCCGAGCCATTTCGATGCGCCGCTGGCGGCGGCAGGTGCGCGACCTGGAGCGGTTGGCGCGGCGGCCGGAGTGGTCGGAGCTGCCTGGCGGGTCTGGTGGATAGGCGCGGCGCCCGAGCTCTTGCCGCCGCCGAGGCGCTTGGCGTTGGCGTCGAGACTCATCGTCAGGCCGATGCACAACGCCAGGGCGATGCTGAGAAAACGTTGCATAGAAGGGTATTCCCGTTTTGTGGATTGCACGCGCGTCATGGTGCACAGGTTGTAGGACACATGACCAGCGCCATAATGTTTCCAGCTTTTGCTTGTAGGAGCGGGCTTGCCCCGCGATGGGATGCGTCTGACCGCACGCGATCGCGGGGCAAGCCCGCTCCTACAAGGCTTCCAGCTTGGCGTAGCCGAGCATCAGCCACTTGCTGCCTTCGGCGAAATTGACCTGCACCCGTGCCTGGGCGCCGGAGCCTTCGAAATTGAGGATCACACCCTCGCCGAACACCGCATGCTGCACGCGCTGGCCCAGGTTGAAGGCGGTTTGCGGAATGTTGGCGTTGGCGAACAGGCTGCTGGCGCTGGTCTTCTGCGCGGCACCGAACGGACGGCTGACGCTGTTGGACAGGCGCACTTCCTGGATCAGCCCCGCCGGAATCTCGCGTACGAAGCGGGAAACCTTGTTGTAGGTTTCGCTGCCGTAAAGCCGACGGGTTTCGGCGTAGGTCATCACCAGTTGCTGCATGGCCCGGGTGATACCGACGTAGGCCAGGCGGCGTTCCTCTTCCAGGCGGCCGGGCTCTTCCAGGCTCATCTTGTGCGGGAACAGGCCTTCTTCCATGCCGACCAGGAACACATAGGGGAATTCCAGGCCCTTGGCACTGTGCAGGGTCATCAGCTGGATGCTGTCTTCATGCTCGTCGGCCTGGGCATCGCCGGCCTCCAGCGAGGCATGGCCGAGGAACGCCGACAATGGCGACAGGTCGGCGTCGTCTTCGCTGCTTTCGAAGTTGCGCGCGGCGCTGACCAGTTCCTCGAGGTTTTCTACCCGTGCCTGGCCCTTTTCACCTTTTTCTTCCTGGTGATAGATGATCAGCCCGGATTGCTCGATGACCGTCTGGGTCATCAGGTGCAACGGCATGTCCAGGACCTTGGCGGCGAGGTTCTCGATCAGCTCGATGAACGCGGCCAGGGCGCCGGCGGCACGGCCCTTGAGGGCCTTGTTGGCGATCAGCAGGCTCATCGATTCCCACATCGACACCTGGGCGTGGCGGGCGTGGTCGCGAATCGCCTCGACGGTTTTCTCGCCGATGCCCCGTGGCGGCACGTTGATCACCCGCTCCAGGGCCGCGTCGTTGCCGCGGCCTTCGAGCAGGCGCAGGTAGGCCATGGCGTTCTTGATCTCGGCCCGTTCGAAGAAGCGCTGGCCACCGTAGATACGGTAGGGGATGCGCTCGCGCAGCAGGGCTTCTTCAAGCACCCGCGACTGGGCGTTGGAACGGTAGAGGATGGCGATGTCGCTGCGGGCAAGGCCGGTCTTGAGCACGCTTTCGATGGTCTCGACCACATAGCGCGCTTCATCGTGTTCGTTGAACGCGGCGTACAGGCTCAAGGGCTCGCCGTCGCCACCGTCGGTCCACAGTTCCTTGCCCAGGCGTCCGCTGTTGTTGGCGATCAGGGCGTTGGCGGCCTTGAGGATGCCGGCGGTGGAGCGGTAGTTCTGCTCCAGGCGGATCAGTTCGGCGTCGGGGAAGTCGGCGCTGTACTGGTGGATGTTCTCGATCTTGGCACCGCGCCAGCCGTAGATGGACTGGTCGTCGTCGCCCACCACCATCAGGCTGTCGCCACCCTTGGCCAGCAGGCGCAACCAGGCGTACTGCACGGCGTTGGTGTCCTGGAACTCGTCCACCAGCAGGTGGCGGAAGCGGCGCTGGTAATGCTCCAGCAGGCCGGGATGGTCGCGCCACAGGTCCAGGGCGCGCAGCAGCAGCTCGGAGAAGTCGATGACGCCGGCCCGCTGGCAGGCTGCCTCGTAGGCCTCATAGATGCTGCGCATGGTGCCCAGGTACAGGTCGCCGCTGGCCTGGATGTGTTGTGGGCGCAGGCCCTCGTCTTTCTGGCCGTTGATGAACCACTGGGCCTGGCGTGCCGGCCAGCGTTGTTCATCCAGCCCCAGCTCGCGGATCACCCGCTTGACCAGGCGCTGCTGGTCGTCGCTGTCGAGGATCTGGAAGTTCTGGTTCAGCCCGGCTTCCTGCCAGTGCGCGCGCAGCAGGCGGTGCGCCAGGCCGTGGAAGGTGCCCACCCACATGCCGGCCGGGTTGATGCCCATCAGCTGTTCGATACGCTGGCGCATCTCGGCGGCGGCCTTGTTGGTGAAGGTCACCGACAGGATCGAGTGCGGCGAGGCCTGCTCGACCTGGATCAACCAGGCGATGCGGTGCACCAGCACACGGGTCTTGCCGGAGCCGGCACCGGCCAGGACCAACTGACGACCCACGGAGGCGGCTACCGCCTGACGTTGGGCATCGTTGAGGGAGTTCAACAGGAGAGAGAGATCATCGCGCATCCGGCCATTTTAGGGGCGCAGACAACCCTTGGGCAAATATACAGTAGAAAAACTTGCCCCTGACGACCGGCCGGTCATCGGCTGCAGCCCAGCGCCTGTGCGCTTGAGCGCTTGTCGTCGGAAAATTACGCCGATGAATTAATGATCCAGAGCAGTTTGGCCCAAGCCTTCGCTTGTGTATGCTCCGTGCACGTTTAGGGCTAACCATTACAAGAACATTGCCTATGACATCCGCTTGCGACGCCGTCGGCGTGCCTCTGCAGTCTCGTGGAAGTATCCGCAAACAGTTCGCCACGCAACTGGCGGTAGAGCGCACCCGCTTGCTTTACCAAGGCTCGTTGCTACCCACCTTGTTGATGCTGCTCAACGGCCTGGTCTGTGCCTGGCTGCTCTGGAGCCCTGCACGTTACCTGCTGGTCAGCGTCTGGGTGGTCTGGTTGACCGCTCTGGTGGCATTGCGGGTCATTCAGGTCGCCGCCTTCGATTCCGCCATGCCCGAACGCCAGGCCCAGCCGATCTGGCGGCGCATGTTCCTGTTCGGTTCGGCGTTCAGCGGCCTGACCCTGGCCAGTGCGGCGATTGCCCTGGTCCCTGTGGACAACTTCGTGCAGCAGGCCTGGGTGTTCGGCTTGCTGGGGGCAGCGACCCTGTCCGCCAGTATCGCCTACGCCGTCAGCCTGCCGGCCTTTCTCAGCTTTACCTTGCCCTGCCTGCTGCCGCCCATCGCTTTCCTGTTCTGGCAGGGTGACCCACGCCCACAAGGCTGGGGCTGGCTCGGCCTGATTGTGCTGGGCGCCTTGCTGGTGGTGGCCTGGCAGGTCAATCGGCTGATCGAAGGCGGGTTGCTCAGGCGATTCCAGAACCAGGCGCTGATCGACCACCTGCAATCGGCCCAGGCGCGTAGCGAGCGGCTCAACCAGGCGCTGGCCGGCGAAGTGCAGCAGCGGCGGCTGATCGAGGAACAATTGCGCGAGGCCCAGGCAGGCCTGGAATCGCGGGTTGCCCAGCGCAGCGAGGAACTGGACCGGGCCAACCGGGCTCTGCGCAAGAGCGAGCAACGCCTGGCCCAGGCCCTTGAGGCGAGCGAACTGGGGCTGTGGGACTGGAACCTGGAGACCGACGAAATCCACCATACCCAGCTGCATGAACTGTTCGGCCTGGACCCCGGGCTGGTCCAGGAAATGGAAGTGCACCTCAAGCCGCGCCTGCACCCGCAGGACTTGCCGCTGCTCAAACGGACCCTGGTCGAACACCTGAAGGGGCGCACCGAGGACTATCGCATCGAGTACCGCATTCGCCACGGCCAGGGCCACTGGTGCTGGATCGAGGACCGTGGCCGGGCGATCGAGCACGATGCCAGCGGGCGCGTGCTGCGCATGCTCGGCACGCGCCGCGATATCAGCGCGCGCAAGGCCCAGGAGGAACAACAGCGGCTGGCGGCCACGGTGTTCGAAGCCGCCCGCGAAGGCATCGTCATTCTCGACCCGGACTTCAACCTGCTGGCGGTCAACCAGGCGTTCTGCCGGGTTACCGGCTATGTGCGTGAAGAGTTGCTCGGCGGCAGGTTGCTGGAGTTGCCGTGCAGTCGCGATGCCTGGCGCCATTACCAGGCGATCGAGCAGGCGCTGGAGCAGCACGGCAGTTGGGAAGGCGAACTGGTCGAGGCGCGCAAGAGCGGCGAGTTGTACCCCCAATGGCTGCAGCTCAACGGCGTACGCGACGCGCACGGCACTATCAGCAGCATTGTCGGCTTTTTCACCGACCTGTCGGCCCGGCGCAAATCAGAAGAGCGCCTGCGCTACCTGGCTCATTACGACGAGCTGACCGGGCTCGCCAACCGGGCGCTGTTCCGCCTGCGCCTGCACGAGGCCAGCCAGCGCGTACGCCTGAGTGGCCGGGGCCTGGCACTGCTGCATATCGATCTGGACCGCTTCAAGCTGCTCAACGACAGCCTGGGCCATGAAATGGCCGACCAGTTGCTCAAGCGCATGGCCCAGCGCATCGGCAACGCCATGCCTGAAGCGGACACGGTGGCGCGCCTGTCTGGTGATGAATTCTCGGTGCTGTTCGATGGCTATACCAACCTGTCGAGCCTGGTACGGGTGACCACCCGCTTGCTCGACAAGCTGCGGGTGCCGTTGCGCGTCGATGGCCACGAGCTGGTGATCAGCGCCTCGGTGGGCATCAGCCTGTTGTCCGATAGCAGCCGTGACGTCACGGCGCTGGTCGGCCAGGCCAACATGGCCATGCAGCACGCCAAGCACCTGGGTGGCGACAACTTCCAGTTCTATACCGAGAGCCTGCAGGCCAGTACCCTGCAACGCCTGCAACTGGAGAACCAGCTGCGCAAGGCCATCGAAGAGCGTCAGTTGCAGGTCTACTACCAGCCCAAACTGTGCCTGGCCACCGGGCGCCTGCACGCAGCCGAGGCGCTGGTGCGCTGGCAGCATCCTCAGTGGGGCATGGTGCCGCCGGGGGATTTCATCGGCCTGGCCGAAGAAACCGGGCTGATCGCGCCCATGGGCGAGTTCGTGTTGCGCCAGGCCTGCTGGCAGGCCTGTGAGTGGCAGCGCCAGGGCCTGGAGCCGATTCGTGTCTCGGTCAACCTGTCGGTGTATCAGCTACGCCAGGGCAAGCTGGTCAGCCTGGTGCGCCAGGTCCTCGATGAAAGCGGCCTGGCCCCGCATTTGCTGGAGCTGGAACTGACCGAAAGCCAGTTGCTCGACAGCGTCGAGCACATCATTTCCACCTTCCGCCAGTTGCATGACCTTGGAGTGAAGCTGGCCATCGATGACTTCGGCACCGGCTATTCATCGCTGAGCTACCTCAAGCGCTTCCCGGTGGACTATGTGAAGATCGACCAGGCCTTCATCCGTGGCCTGGCCGTGGGCAGTGAAGATGCCGCCATCACCCGGGCAATCATCGTCATGGCCAAGAGCCTGAACCTGAAGGTGGTTGCCGAGGGTGTCGAAACCCTCGAACAACTGCAATTCCTGCGCGAGCAGGGCTGCAACGAGGTGCAGGGCTACCTGATCAGCCGGCCGGTACCGGCTACAGAGCTGGTGGGCCTGCTGTGCGCCGACTACAGCATCTAGAGGTGCCAGGCGCGCCCCTGGTGCGCGAGCAGGCTGTGGGCCTGGTCCGGCCCGTTGGAGCCGGCGTGGTAGGGCCGCGGGGCCTGGAAATGCTCCTGCCAGCCGGTGAGGATCGGGTCGACCCAGGCCCAGGCCGCCTCGACCTCGTCACGGCGCATGAACAGCGTCGAGTCACCTTCCAGCACATCCAGCAGCAAGCGCTCGTAGGCGTCCCAGCGGCGGGTCTGGCCGAACACCTGGGCCAGGTTGAGGTTCAGTTCCACCGGCTCCAGGCGCATGCCCTTGCCCGGGGTCTTGGTCATCATCTGCAGGCTGATGCGCTCATCCGGTTGTAGCTGGATCAGCAGTTGGTTGGCCTGGTCGCCGTCGAACAGGCGGTGGGGTACCGGCTTGAACTGGATGACGATCTGCGAGGAGCGCTTGGCCAGGCGTTTGCCGGTGCGCAGGTAGAAGGGCACGCCGGCCCAGCGCCAGTTGTCGATATGCGCTTCTACGGCGACGAAGGTCTCAGTATCGCTGTCGTTGTCGACATCTTTCTCGAAGTAGTAGGCCGGCACTTCCTGGCCGCCGATCTTCCCGGCGCTGTACTGGCCGCGCACGGTCTTGTCCTGCACGTCCTGGCCGCGAATGGGCTTGAGGGCCTTGAGGATCTTGACCTTTTCATCGCGCACCGCTTCAGCTTCGAACTGCGCCGGCGGCTCCATGGCCACCAGGCAGAGCAGTTGCAACAGGTGGTTCTGCAGCATATCGCGGGTCGCGCCGGCACGGTCGTAGTAGGCGCCACGGTTTTCCACACCCAGGGTTTCGCAGACGCTGATCTGCACGTGGTCGACCTGGTTGTTGCGCCACACCGGTTCCAGCAGGGCATTGGCAAAGCGCAGGGCCATGAGGTTCTGCACGGTTTCCTTGCCCAGGTAATGGTCGATGCGAAACACCTGCGGCTCGGCGAACACTTCGCTGATCGCCTGGTTGATCGCGGTGGCCGATTCCAGGGAGTGGCCGATGGGCTTCTCGAGGACAATGCGTGCTTCGCTGTCGGCCAGCCCGGCGATTTTCATGTGGTTGGCGATGGGCACGAACAGGTTGGGGGCGGTGGCCAGGTAGTAAACCCGGGTCAGGCCGCCGGGTTCGCCGAGAAAACGCGCCAGGCGGCCGAAGTCGGCACTCTGCGAGGCATCCATGGGGAAGTAGTCCAGGCGGGCGGAAAAACGCGCCCAGACCTCCTCGTCGAAGTCGTTGCGGGCAATCTGGGCCCGGCAGCGGCGTTCGACGAGCTTGAGAAATTCACCACGTGGCAGGTTGCGCCGCGCCAGGGCAATGATGCGCACGGCATTGTGCAGGCGCCCCTCGCGATACAGGTGGTAGAGCGCCGGAAGCAGTTTGTTCAGGGCCAGATCACCGGTGCCGCCGAATACCATGATGTCGCAAGGGATAGTCAATACCACCACTCTCCTGTTCGTTTAGCTGGGCGGGTCGCCGGTCATGTAGTATAACTACAAGAAAGCTACAACCCGGTCAGTCGATCATAACCGAGTCCTGCCCTTGAATCTGTTGCAACACATCGCCCAGTCGCGCCATCTGCTACGCAAATCGGAACTGAAGGTTGCCGATCACGTGCTGCTGGATCCCGCAGCCGTCATGCACAGCTCCATGGCCGATCTTGCCCATAGCGTTGGTATCAGCGAGCCGACCATCGTGCGCTTTTGCCGTGCGATCGGTTGCTCCGGGTTCCAGGACCTCAAGCTCAAGCTGGCCCAGAGCCTGGCGGCCGGTGCCAGCTTCGGCCAGTTCGCCATTCATGAAGACGACTCGGTTGCCGACTACAGCCTGAAGATCTTCGACACCACCCTGCATACCCTGATGGAGGTGCGCGAGCATCTCGATCCCCAGGCCCTGCAGCGCGCGGTGAGCGCCATGGCCCAGGCCCAGCGCGTCGAGTTCTACGGCTTTGGCGCCTCAGGCGCGGTGGCGGCCGATGCCCAGCACAAGTTCTTCCGCCTGCTGCTGACCGCGGCGGCCTATTCCGACCCGCACATGCAGGCGATGTCGGCGGTCACCCTCAAGCCTGGCGATGTGGCCATCTGCATTTCCCAGTCGGGGCGTTCCAAGGACCTGCTGATCACCGCCAACCTGGTGCGTGAAAGCGGCGCCACGCTGATCACCCTGTGCCCGAGCCAGACGCCGCTGGCCGAGCTGTCGACGGTCAACCTGGCCATCGACGTGCACGAAGACACCGAGATCTACACCCCGCTGACGTCGCGTATCGCCCACCTGGTGGTGATCGATGTGCTCGCCATGGGCGTGGCCATGGCCCGCGGCCCGAGCCTGGTCAACCACCTCAAGAGCGTCAAGCGCAGCTTGCGCAGCCTGCGCCTGTCGCCCAAGTCCGTGAAGGCGATGGACGACTGATACCTGCCTGTGGGAGCGGGCTTGCCCGCGATTGCGATGTGGCTGACAGATCGCAATCGCGGGCAAGCCCGCTCCCACAGCGGTTTTCATTGATTTGTCATGGGCTCGCCGCCAAACCGTCACGCCCCCTTGTCAGGCTGAAACTCCCGCACTCGATCAGGGAGATATGCAATGGCTCGTGAATTCGATGGCTCGTATCAGCCCAGCGCCAAGTCCCGCAAGCAGCAGGAGAAAGATCAGCGCCGCATGGAGTTCCGCCGCGCGATCGAAAGCTACTCCGAGCAGCGTCGCCTGCTGCAGGAAATCGCCGATTACCCCGAGTTGCAGGCCATCAATGTGTGGCAGGTATCGGCGGCAAGTTCCCCGAAAAACGCTCAACAAGTGCGCTGATTTGCGTACGTTCGCTACGGATGAACGCAAGAAAAGCCAAGGCCACCGGCGACTGCCGCTTGGCCTTGGATTGCACCACGCACCAACTGCGGTACAGCGGCAATTCCTCCACCGGTAGTTCGCGCAGCACGCCGGTGGCCAGCTCCAGGTTCAGTGCATGGCGGGTCAGCAGGGCGATACCCAGGCCGGCCACCACGCACTCGCGCTGGGCATCGGTGGAGGCCACTTCCAGGGTCTGGGTGAAGTGCACGCGCTTGTCCTTGAAGTACTCCTCGCAGGCCTTGCGAGTGCCCGAGCCTTGCTCGCGAATCAGCAGGGTATGGGGCTCCAGGTCCTGCAGGCGCAGTTTTTCCAGCTTGCACAACGGATGATCCGGTGGCGCCACCGCGACAATCGGGTTGTTGAGGAACGGCAGGAACTCCAGGCCCATGTCCTGGGGTACCATGGACATGATGATCAGGTCGTCGCGGTTGTCGGAAAGCCGGCGGATCGCCTGGGCGCGGTTGACCACCGTCAGGGTCAGGTTGACTTCGGGGTGCAGGCGTTTGAAGGCGGCGAACAGGTGCGGCACGAAGTACTTGGCGCTGGATTCCACCGCCAGCTTCAAATGGCCCTGCAGCGAGCCCTGCATGTCGGAGAGCTGCATGTCGAGGCTTTCGAGGCGGCCGAAGATGTCCCGGCTGGCCCGTTGCAGGGCTTCGGCGGCTTCGGTCAGGTAGAGCTTCTTGCCGACGTACTCGAACAGCGGCTGACCCACCAGTTCTTCGAGTTGGCGGATCTGTAGACTAACGGCGGGTTGCGTCAGCGACATTTCCTCGGCCGCCCGGCTGTAGGAACGCAAATCGCAGACCTCGTTGAAGATCTGAAGTTGACGCAATGTCATACGCATCAATGACTTACGCATTTTATTCCCGCCTCGGCAAAACCTTGTAACAGCACTATAAGCTTTTGCTAATGCACACCCTAATAAATATTGATTTTTGTTTATCCAGAGACGGCGCTAGGGTAAAGATGCGACTGGCCAGCGACGATTGGTCACGCGCCGACCGGCGGTGCCGGCTCGTTTGTTCTAGCGGCCTTGGGAATACTCCAGTGATAAAAAAGATCCTGATCGCCAACCGCGGTGAAATTGCTGTCCGAATCGTGCGTGCCTGCGCCGAGATGGGCATTCGTTCCGTGGCGATCTACTCTGACGCCGATCGCCATGCCTTGCACGTCAAGCGTGCCGACGAAGCCCACAGCATCGGTGCCGAGCCCCTGGCCGGCTACCTGAACCCGCGCAAGCTGGTCAACCTGGCGGTGGAAACCGGTTGCGATGCCCTGCATCCCGGTTACGGCTTCCTGTCGGAGAACGCTGAACTTGCGGATATCTGCGCCGAGCGCGGGATCAAGTTCATCGGTCCTGCGGCCGAGGTGATCCGCCGCATGGGCGACAAGACCGAAGCCCGTCGCAGCATGATCAAGGCCGGCGTGCCGGTGACCCCGGGCACCGAGGGCAACGTTGCCGACATTCATGAAGCCCTCGAGGAAGGCGATCGCATCGGTTACCCGGTGATGCTCAAGGCCACCTCCGGTGGTGGCGGTCGCGGCATTCGTCGTTGCAACAGCCGTGAGGAGCTGGAACAGGCCTTCCCGCGGGTGATCTCCGAAGCCACCAAGGCCTTCGGTTCGGCGGAAGTCTTCCTGGAAAAATGCATCGTAAACCCGAAACACATCGAGGCCCAGATCCTCGGTGACAGCTTCGGCAACGTCGTGCACCTGTTCGAGCGCGACTGCTCGATCCAGCGCCGCAACCAGAAGCTCATCGAAATCGCTCCGAGCCCGCAACTGACCCCCGAGCAGCGCGCCTACATCGGCGACCTGTCGGTGCGCGCAGCCAAGGCCGTAGGTTACGAAAACGCCGGTACCGTGGAGTTCCTGCTCGCCGATGGCGAGGTGTACTTCATGGAAATGAACACCCGGGTGCAGGTGGAGCACACCATCACCGAGGAAATCACCGGTATCGACATCGTTCGCGAGCAGATCCGCATTGCCTCGGGCCTGCCGCTGTCGGTCAAGCAGGAAGACATCCAGCACCGTGGATTCGCCCTGCAGTTCCGTATCAACGCGGAAGACCCGAAGAACAACTTCCTGCCCAGCTTCGGCAAGATCACCCGTTACTACGCGCCCGGCGGCCCCGGCGTGCGGACCGACACGGCGATCTACACCGGCTACACCATTCCACCGTTCTACGACTCCATGTGCCTGAAACTGGTGGTCTGGGCGCTGACCTGGGAAGAAGCCATGGACCGCGGCCTGCGGGCCCTGGACGACATGCGCGTGCAAGGGGTCAAGACCACTGCCGCCTATTACCAGGAAATCCTGCGCAATCCGGAATTCCGCAGCGGTCAGTTCAACACCAGCTTCGTTGAAAGCCACCCGGAACTGACCAACTACTCGATCAAGCGCAAACCCGAAGAGCTGGCCCTGGCCATCGCTGCCGCCATCGCCGCCCACGCAGGCCTGTGAGGAACCCGATAATGTCCAAGAAAATCTTTGTAACCGACACAATCCTGCGCGACGCCCACCAGTCCCTGCTGGCCACCCGCATGCGTACCGAAGACATGCTGCCGATCTGCGACAAGCTCGACAAGGTCGGCTACTGGTCGCTGGAAGTCTGGGGCGGCGCCACCTTCGACGCTTGCGTACGCTTCCTCAAGGAAGACCCGTGGGAGCGCCTGCGCAAACTGCGTGCAGCGCTGCCCAACACTCGCCTGCAGATGCTCCTGCGCGGCCAGAACCTGCTCGGCTACCGCCACTACAGCGACGACGTGGTCAAGGCCTTCGTCGCCAAGGCGGCGGTCAACGGCATCGATGTGTTCCGTATCTTCGACGCCATGAACGACGTGCGTAACCTGCGCGTGGCCATCGAAGCAGTGAAGGCCGCCGGCAAGCACGCCCAGGGCACCATCGCCTACACCACAAGCCCCGTGCACACCATCGACGCTTTCGTGACCCAGGCCAAGCAGATGGAAGCCATGGGTTGCGACTCGGTAGCGATCAAGGACATGGCCGGCCTGCTGACCCCGTACGCCACCGGTGAGCTGGTCAAGGCACTGAAGGCCGAGCAATCGCTGCCGGTGTTCGTCCACTCCCACGACACCGCCGGCCTGGCTGCCATGTGCCAGCTCAAGGCTATCGAGAACGGTGCCGACCACATCGATACCGCCATCTCCAGCTTCGCCTGGGGCACCAGCCATCCGGGTACCGAATCGATGGTCGCCGCCCTCAAGGGCAGCGAGTTCGACACCGGCCTGGACCTGGAGCTGCTGCAGGAAATCGGCCTGTACTTCTACGCCGTGCGCAAGAAGTACCACCAGTTCGAAAGCGAATTCACCTCCGTCGACACCCGTGTGCAAGTGAACCAGGTGCCGGGCGGGATGATTTCCAACCTGGCCAACCAGCTCAAGGAGCAGGGTGCACTCAATCGCATGAGCGAAGTGTTGGCCGAGATCCCGCGTGTGCGTGAAGACCTCGGCTTCCCGCCGCTGGTGACCCCGACCTCGCAGATCGTCGGTACCCAGGCCTTCTTCAACGTCCTCGCCGGCGAGCGCTACAAGACCATCACCAACGAGGTGAAGCTGTACCTGCAAGGCGGCTACGGCAAGGCCCCGGGTGTGGTCGACGAGCAACTGCGTCGCCAGGCCATCGGCAGCGAAGAAGTCATCGACGTGCGTCCGGCCGACCTGCTGAAGCCGGAAATGGCCAAGCTGCGTGCCGATATCGGCAACCTGGCCAAGTCGGAAGAAGACGTGCTGACCTTCGCCATGTTCCCGGACATCGGGCGCAAGTTCCTCGAAGAGCGCGAGGCGGGCACCCTGACCCCAGAAGTACTGCTGCCGATTCCTGAAGCCGGCAAGGTGGCCTCGGCCGGTGGCGAAGGTGTACCGACCGAGTTCGTCATCGACGTCCACGGCGAGACCTACCGCGTCGACATCACCGGTGTTGGCGTCAAGACCGAAGGCAAGCGTCACTTCTACCTGTCCATCGACGGCATGCCGGAAGAAGTGGTGTTCGAGCCGCTCAACGAATTCGTCGGCGGTGGCGGCAGCAAGCGCAAGCAGGCCAGCGCGCCGGGTCATATCAGCACCACCATGCCGGGCAACATCGTCGATGTACTGGTCAAGGAAGGCGACCAGGTCAAGGCCGGCCAGCCGGTGCTGATCACCGAAGCGATGAAGATGGAGACCGAAGTGCAGGCGGCCATCGCCGGCAAGGTCACCGCCATCCACGTGGCCAAGGGCGACCGGGTCAACCCGGGCGAAATCCTGATCGAGATCGAGGGCTGATTTTCAGGCCCTCATCTACAAGCGGTTAACCTCCGGGGGGCGTATGCTCCCCTTTTTTTTGAATCGCCCCCTGTAGGAGCGGGCTTGCCCCGCGATGCGATGTGACAGGTACGCTGCAATCGCGGGGCAAGCCCGCTCCTACAGAGGGATGCGTTCAGCGTGCCCGGCAGGCTTCGAGCGTGTGCACTTGCCCCTGCGGCTGCTGATTCTCTGCTGACAGCCAGCGGTCGAACCCTGCGGCAATGGCTGGCCACTCCTCATCGGTAATCGAGAACCAGGCCGTATCGCGATTCCGGTCCTTGATCACCATATGCTTGCGAAACACCCCCTCGAAGGTGAAGCCGAACCGCAGCGCGGCACGCTTGGAGCGGGCATTGGCATCGTTGCATTTCCACTCCAGGCGCCGGTTGCCCAACTCGAACGCCAGCTTGCCCAGCAGGTAGACCGCTTCGCTCCCCTTGGGCGTGCGCTGCATGGCGGCGCCGAAGGCGATGTGGCCGATCTCGATGCGACCCTGGTCGGGGACGATGGACATCAGGCTGAGAATGCCCTGGGCCTGGCCGCTGGCCAGGTCGATGACGCTGTAGAACAGCGGGTCGCTACTGGCCGCGTTGCTGTCGAGCCAGTGGTCGAAATCCTCGCGTTCGGTGAAAGGCCCATAGGCCAGGTAGTCCCAGAGTTTCGGGTCGGACTCGACGCCCTGGAACACCTCCCAGAGGTCTTCACGGTCGCGCCGAGGGTCGAGTTTTTCCAGGCGGATGAAGCGCCCGGTCAGGGTGGTCGGTTGCGGGCGTCTGGCCGGATGCCAGTTCAAGGTTGCACTCATGTGATGGCTCCCGGGCTCAAAGCGGTTTGCGGAACTGGATGAAGCCAGGCCGTTCGGCGACCTGCTCGTAGAGGCTGATCGCGGTGGCGTTGGTTTCATGGGTCAGCCAGTGCACCTTGGCGCAGCCAGCCTCCCGCGCCGTGGCGTAGACATGCTCGATCAGCTGGCGACCGACACCCAGGCCGCGTTGCTCGCTGTCCACATAGAGGTCCTGCAGGTAGCAGGAATTTTCAATGGACCAGTTGGAGCGGTGGTAGATCCAGTGGACCATGCCCACCGCCTTGCCATCGACCCAGGCCAGGGCGGCATTGGTCGGCTCGCCGGGATCGAGCATGCGCTGCCAGGCCACGGCGGTCACCTCGTCGGCGATGCGGGTCTCGTAGAAACGTAGATAGGCTTGCCACAGGGGCAGCCAGACGCTGTGGTCGCCGGCGGTGACAGGGCGGATGGTGACGGTCGACATGGTAGTTTCCTTTCAGGGTTGGCGCATCAAGGCGGCCAGTTGGTTGTCCAGGGGATCGGGGCTGTCGCTCAGGCGGGTGCGCACGCCTTCGATATCGATGGCCGAGCGGTTCTGGCTGAGTTTGCGGGTGCCTTGCAAACGCTCGATGGGCAGGGCGAAACCGACGATGGCCTTGAGCATGCCGGCCATGTAGTCGGCGGGCGCCTCATCCACCGACCAGGGCCTGGCCTGGCCTTGTTCATGGCGGTCGCTCAGGCGCCGGACGATCTCCAGCAGGCGCTCGGCATCGTGATAGACCTCGGCCTTGCCCCAGGCATGCACGGCCACGTAGTTCCAGGTGGGCACGGTGCGCGGGTCGTCGGCCTTGCTTGGATAGTAGCCGGCGCTGACGTAGGCATCGGGGCCGGCGAACACCACCAGGGCTTCGGCGCCATCGGCCAGGTCGTGCCATTGACGGTTGGCGCGGGCGAAGTGGCCGTACAGGGTGCCGTTGCCGCCCTGGCTGCGGTCCAGCAGCAGGGGCAGGTGGCTGGCCTGCAGGCCCGACTCGCCTTGAGTCACCAGCACGGCCAGGCGGGTTTGCTCGATCTGCTCGTGCAGTCGGTCGAGATCGGTTTCCTTGTAGCTTGAAGGTGTGAACATGAGGATTGTCCTTGGCGAATGGCTCAATCCTAGGCAGGCTATTGGTTCATGGTAAGAGCCATTTGTAGCTAATTTGAGAGGTCCATTGGTGATGAGCGAGCGTCCTTTCACCTCGTCATTCGATCCCACCGGCATTGTCCTCGACCGCCGCCAGGGCCTGAGCCGGCAGCTCTACCAGGCCCTGCGCATGCGGGTGCTGGACGGACGCCTGGGCAGTGGTACGCGGTTGCCGGCCAGTCGTGACATGGCCGCTGCGCTGGCCGTGTCGCGCAACAGCGTGGTGCGGGCCTACGACCAGCTCTACGCCGAAGGCTTCATCGAAAGCCGGGTAGGGGACGGGACCTATGTCAGTCAGTTGCCGAAACTATCCACAAAAGTATCCACAGGGTTATCCCTGGGTTTTTCCACAGCTTTATCCACAAAACTAGACGAAAATACTGAGATTATATCCAGTAAAGTTATCCACAGCGGCCCGCTCGAACGCTTGGAAAAGCACCATTTACCCGCCCCGAAAAGCGGTCCACCACGCGCGTTTCGCGTCGGTTTACCGGCGCTCGATCTGTTCCCTTTCGACGTCTGGGCCAAGCTGCAGGCGGGTTTCTGGCGCAATCCCGATCCTGCCACCCTGGGCTATGGCGATCCTGCGGGTGAACCGCAACTTCGTGAACTGATCGCCACCTATCTGCGTCGATCACGCGGACTTTCCTGCACAGCTGAACAAATAGTGATCACCAGTGGTGCACAACAGGCCATCAGCCTTTGTGCACAGTTGCTGCTGGAGCCGGGCCAAGGCGTGGCTGTGGAAAACCCGGGTTACCGTGCCGCCGGCAACGCCTTCGCCCTGACCGGCGCCCGGGTTCATCCGGTGGCTGTGGACAACGAAGGGCTGGACTGCTCGGCGCTCAATGGCTTGCCCGACTGCCGCCTGTGCTATGTGACGCCGTCGCACCAGTATCCCACCGGCGTCACCATGAGCCTGGCCCGGCGCCTGCAGCTGCTGGAATGGGCGCAGCGCAAGGACGCCTGGATCATCGAGGACGACTACGATGGCGAATACCGCTACAGCGGTGCACCGCTGGCGCCCCTGGCGGCGCTGGATCGCAGCGCTCGGGTGCTGTACATCGGGACCTTCGGCAAGATTGCCTTTCCGGCCTTGCGCCTGGGCTATCTGGTATTGCCGCAGCCATTGGTGCAGGCGTTCTCCCGCTGCCGGGCGCTGGCGGTCAGGCACTCGGAAGTCGGTACCCAGGCAGTGATGGCCGAGTTCATGGCCAAAGGGCATTTCCAGCGCCATATCCGTCGCGTGCGGCGCGCGGCGCTGAACCGGCGCAATGCCTTGCAAGTCGGCTGGCCTGTGGATATCCCCGGTCTCGGCCCCTTGCCGGAGGTGGCGGCGGGGCTGCATGTGAAGGTCGATGTGGACAGTTTTGCCCGTGAGCAGGAACTGATTGCCCAGGCCGAAGCCGTTGGCGTCGAGCTCAATGCCCTGAGCGATTACTGGTTGTCGGATTCACCCACCCCTGTGGATAAGCGGGCCGGATTGGTGCTGGGCTTCGCCGCGGTGGACGAAGCCCGGATCGCCGACGCCTTGGCACGCCTGCGGCGTGCCTGGCGTGGCTGAGGCTCAGGTGCCGGCCTTGATCTTGGTCCAGGCCCGGGTCCGCGCGCGTTCCGCGTCACGGGCCAGCGGTTGCAAGGTGTACAGCTTGGCCATGGCCGCTTCGGTCGGGTACAGGTTGGGGTTGTTGCGAATCGCCGGGGCAACCATGTCCGTGGCGTCCTTGTTCGGGTTCGGATAGCCGACAAAGTCGCTGATGGGGGCGATGACCTTGGGCTGCAGCAGGTAGTTGATGAAGGTGTAGGCATCTTCCGGGTTGGCTGCACCTTTGGGGATCGCCAGCATGTCGAACCAGATCGGCGCGCCTTCCTTTGGCAGGCGCATGTCCACCACCACGCCGTTCTTCGCCTCGATCGCCCGGTTGGCGGCCTGGGAGAAGCTACCCGAGTAGCCGACGGCGACGCAGATTTCGCCGTTGGCGATGTCGGCCATGTATTTGGAGGAGTGGAAGTAGGTGACGTGCGGACGGATTTTCAGCATCAGCTCCTCGGCTTTCTTGTAGTCGGCCGGTTTGTCGCTGTTGGGCGGCAGGCCCAGGTACTGCAGGGCCAGCGGCAGGATCTCCGAAGGCGAGTCGAGCAGGGCTACGCCACATTGCTTGAGCTTGGCGATGTTCTCTTCCTTGAAGATCAGGTCCCAGCTGTCGACGGGGGCGTTGTCACCCAGTACCGCCTTGACTTTGGCCGGGTTGAAGCCGATCAGCACGGTGCCGTACATGTAGGGCACGGCGAACTTGTTGCCCGGGTCGTTGGCTTCGATCAGTTTCATCAGCTTGGGGTCCAGGTGCTGCCAGTTCGGCAGCTTGCTGCGGTCCAGCGGCTGGAACACCCCGGCTTCGATCTGCTTGGCCAGGAACACGTTGGAAGGCACCACCACGTCATAGCCGGAGTTGCCGGTCAGCAGCTTGGCTTCCAGCGCTTCGTTGGTGTCGAAGATGTCGTAGATCAGCTTGACCTGGCTGTCTTTCTGGAAGTCCACCAGGGTCTGCGGGGTGATGTAGTCGAACCAGTTGTAGACCCGCAGGGTGCGTTGCTCGGCAGCCTCGAGGCTACCGGCGAGCAGGGTGCTGCAGAGCAGGGGGGCGAGCAGGCGCTTGAGTCGGGTCATGCTTGGGCTTCCTGTTGGGCGCGTTCGAAACCTTCAAGTACGTTCACCGCGTTGATGCCGATTTCCTCGACGGCATAACCCCCTTCCATGACGAACAGGGTCGGTTTGCCGAGGCGGGCGATGCGTTCGCCCATCTGAAGATAGTCGGGACTGTCCAGTTTGAACTGCGAGATCGGGTCGTCCTTGAAGGTATCGACCCCCAGGGACACCACCAGCACGTCCGGCCCGTAGTCGGCGATACGCTCGCAGGCATCGTTCAGGGCGTTGTTCCAGGTCGGCCAGTCGCTGCCGGCCGGCAACGGGTAGTTGGCGTTGAAGCCCAGGCCCGGGCCTTCGCCCTGTTCGTCGGCATAACCGAGGAAGAACGGGAATTCGGCCTGCGGGTCGCCATGGATCGAGGCGAAGAACACGTCGCTGCGCTCGTAGAAGATTTCCTGGGTGCCGTTGCCGTGGTGGTAATCGACATCGAGGATCGCGACCTTGCGGCGGCCCTGGTCGAGGAAGGCCTGGGCAGCGATGGCGGCATTGTTCAGGTAGCAGTAGCCGCCCATGACGTCGCTGGCGGCATGGTGTCCAGGCGGGCGGCACAGGGCGAAGGCGCTGTAGGCGCCGGCCTGCATGGCGGACTGGGCGGTCAGGGCAACCTGCACGGCACTGTAGGCGGCCTGCCAGGTGCCGGCAGTGATCGGCGCGCCGGCGTCGAAGCTGTAGTAGCCCAGCTCGCCATGCAGGCCGCGGGGTTTGACGCTGCGCAAGGTGCGCGCCGGCCAGGTGAAGGGCAGCAGGTCGCCTTCATGACCGAGCTCGGCCCAGCGGCGCCAGGCACCTTCGAAGAAGTCCAGGTAGTCGGCGCTGTGTACCCGCAGGATGGGCGCGCGACCGTGGTCCACAGGCCCTTGCACCGGGCCCAGGCCAACGCTTTTGACCCGCTCCAGCACATGGTCGGCGCGCGAGGGCATTTCAAAGCAGGGCATCAGTTGCCCGTCGATCAGCTCGCAGCGGCCGTGGTGCAGGCGGTGGTCATCGGAATAGATCGTCAGCATTTATTGTTCTCCGGGTAACTGGCGTGACTCCATTGTTGATGGGCACGCCTCGCGGCAGAACGGTGGATGCGGCCAAAAGGGGATCGATATGGCCAGCCTGGTTGTCCGGATTGCGCCCCTGGCCGGCTCAGGTGCGAAAGTGACTCGGGGCCACGCCGCTCCAGCGCAAGAAGGCATGGCGGAAGCTGGCGGTTTCACTGAAGCCCAGTTCCTCGGCAATGCGGTAGATCGGCAACTGGTCTTCAGCCAGCAGCTGCTTGGCCCGTTCAAAACGCAGCTCGTCGAGCAATTGCTGGTAGCTGCTGCCCAGTTCCTGCAGGTGCCGGCGCAGGGTGCGCGATGAACAGTTCATCTGCCGCGCCAGGCCTTCCAGTCCGGGGGCGGCATCCAGCTGGTCGAGCAGCAGCTGGCGAATCCGCCCCAGCCAGGCCTGGCGACCGGTGAACTCCAGGTTCTGCCGGCGGCAGCGTTCGCTCATGGCCCTGTGGGTGATCTGGTCGGCCAGAGGCAGCGGTGCGTTCAGCCAGCGGCGATCGAAGGCAAAGGCATTGTCGAGCGCATCAAACGCCAGCGGGCAATCGAAGGTCTGGGCGTAGAGCGGGTGGTAGTCGGGCGCGCCGTGGGCAAAGCGGGCGGCCAGCAGTGGCAGCGACTGGCCGAGCAGGTCGTCGCAGATGACCTTCAGCGAGGTCAGGCAGAACTCGGCGTTGAATGCCGCCAGTTTCGGGTCTTCATCATAGTCGCCGGCACTGAACCAGACGCGTTCGCCATCGTCGACCAGGCGCAGCTGGAAAAACGTTCCCAGTAGCGCCGGGTATTGCATGGCCAGGCGCAAAGCGTCACCTAAGGTGGCACTGGAGAGCAGGGCGTAACCGAGCATGCCGTAGCAGGAAACATGCATGCGCCGTCCCAGCTCCAGGCCCACTTCACGGCGCCGGGCCACCGCATTGGCGCACACCAGCAGCTCCTGGCGGGTAGTGATGCGCGAATCGGCGCGGCCCAGGTCGGCCGGGCTGATGCCGCTGCCTTCGAGCAACTCGCCGGCATCGATGCCCTGGTCCTGGAAGGCCTGTAGCACCAGGGATACGGCGTTCAGCGTGGTGAGGTGTGAGTGGAGCATGCTCGGCTTCCGGCTGTGGGGCTGGTCAATGCGGAGCAATAAATGTGCCTTGGCTGCCGGTGGGGACTGACATTTCTGTCAGGTGACGGTGTCCGGTCGGGCGCATAGCATTTTTTGGCGTAGTTTCGGTGTTCCTGTTGAGTCGGACGGGATCACCGGGTAATCCGATCGAAACGGTTTATTGCGAGGAACCACGTCATGGGAATACTGAAAACAGCAGTACTTCTGACTGGCTTGCTGGTAGGTGCTTTTCCTGCGGAGAGTTGGGCTGAGGATACATACAACTGCGAATACTCGAAGATGGAGAACAATTCGAAAAAAGATTTCGGCTACGACACCTACGAAGCCAGCAGCAAGGAGGAGGCAGAAAAAAAATCGCGCGAGGATCACCCTGACGCAGAAGCCAATGGCTTGACACTCGAATGCACGAAGAATGAATGATGAAGCGTGAATCCTAGTTTCATCCAGGATTCGTCTTACCCTCGAAGCTGTCGCTTCGAGTTGATGCAGGCCTTTTCGGTTCGCATAAAAAAAGGGCCCGGGGATCTGATCCCTGGGCCCTCAAAAGGTGAGAGGTGTCTAGTCCCTCGACCTGGTGAGCGGTGTTACAGCATCGGTTACGCCTTCAGCGGCACCAGACGCGGAGCAATCATGTTTTCCGGACGCAGGATGTCGTTGAGCATCGCTTCGTCCAGCAGGCCTTCCTCGCGGACCAGTTCCAGCACGCCACGGCCACTTTCCAGGGCGATGGCAGCGATACGGGTGGCGTTTTCGTAGCCGATGTACGGGTTCAGGGCGGTGACCAGGCCGATCGAGTGCTCGACCAGTTCACGGCAGCGCTGTTCGTTGGCGGTGATGCCGACGATGCAGTGCTCGCGCAGCATGTCCATGGCGCGTTGCAGCAGGCGGATCGAGTCGAAGATCTTGTAGGCGATCAGCGGCTCCATCACGTTCAGCTGCAGCTGGCCACCTTCGGCGGCGACGGTCAGGGCCAGGTCGTTGCCCATGATGGCGAAGGCCACCTGGTTGACGGCTTCCGGGATTACCGGGTTGACCTTGCCTGGCATGATCGAGCTGCCTGGCTGACGCGCTGGCAGGTTGATCTCGTTGATGCCGGTGCGTGGGCCGCTGGACAGCAGGCGCAGGTCGTTACAGATCTTCGACAGCTTGACCGCGGTACGCTTGAGCATGCCGGAGAACAGCACGAAGGCGCCCATGTCGGAGGTGGCTTCGATCAGGTCGGCAGCCGGGACCAGCGGCTGGCCGCTGATGGTTGCCAGGCGCTGAACGGCCAGGGCCTGGTAGCCAGGGTCGGCGTTGATGCCGGTGCCGATGGCGGTACCGCCCAGGTTGATTTCGGTCAGCAGTTCCGGGGCCAGCGAGCGCAGGCGCTGCAGGTCTTCGGTCATGGTGGTGGCGAAGGCGCGGAATTCCTGGCCCAGGGTCATCGGCACGGCGTCCTGCAGCTGGGTACGGCCCATCTTCAGTACGTGGTCGAACTCTTTACCTTTGGCAGCGAAGGCCTGGATCAGGCTGTCGAGGCTGGCCAGCAGGGCGTCGTGACCGAGCAGCAGACCCAGGCGGATCGCGGTCGGGTAGGCGTCGTTGGTCGACTGCGCCATGTTCACGTCGTTGTTCGGGTGCAGGTATTTGTACTCGCCTTTCTGGTGGCCCATGGCCTCCAGCGCGATGTTGGCGATCACTTCGTTGGCGTTCATGTTGGTAGAAGTACCAGCACCGCCTTGAATCATGTCGACCACGAACTGCTCGTGGTAGTCGCCGCGGATCAGACGGGCGCAGGCCTCGCTGATGGCGGCGTGCTTGGCATCGCTCAGGTGACCCAGCTCACGGTTGGCGTCGGCAGCGGCCTGCTTGACCATGGCCAGGGCCACGACCAGCTTCGGGTAGTGCGACAGCGGAACACCGGAGAGGTGGAAGTTGTTGGCAGCGCGCAGGGTCTGGATGCCGTAGTAGGCATCAGCCGGGACTTCAAGGGTGCCAAGCAGATCTTTTTCGACGCGGAACGATGCAGCAGCGGACATGATAAATATCATCTCGAGTTTGACCCGGCACATGCCGGAATGGCGCCAATCCTAGGCCTGCGCCGATTTTGCGGCCAATGCTGTTGCACGCTAACCTATGCACAAACGGCATAATGATTGATGTGACGCCGATTGACATTCGAGCGTGTACCATTTTGGTGCATGCCGGGAGATGAGTGATGAACCTCGAAAGCAAGTGGCTGGAAGACTTCAGTGCCCTGGCCGCGACCCGCAGTTTTTCCCAGGCCGCCGAACGCCGCTTCGTGACCCAGCCGGCTTTCAGCCGCCGCATTCGCAGCCTTGAAGCGGCGCTGGGGCTGACCCTGGTCAACCGTTCGCGCACGCCGATCGAACTGACCGCTGCTGGCCAGTTGTTCCTGGTCACGGCACGTACGGTGGTCGATCAACTGGGCGAGGTGTTGCGTCACCTGCATCATCTGGAAGGCGGGCAGGGAGAGGTCATTCAGGTGGCCGCAGCGCACTCTTTGGCCCTGGGCTTCTTCCCGCGCTGGATTGCCCAGCTGCGCAACGATGGCCTGAACATCGCCACCCGGCTGGTGGCGACCAACGTCGGCGATGCGGTACACGCCCTGCGCGAAGGCGGCTGCGACCTGATGCTGGCCTTCTACGACCCGGATGCGGCCTTGCAGATGGACGCGGAGATCTTCCCTTCGCTGCACATGGGGCATACCGAGATGCTGCCGGTCTGCGCGGCCGATGCCGACGGCAAGCCGCTGTTCGACCTCGAAGGCGAGGGCAGCGTGCCGTTGCTGGCCTACAGCGCCGGTGCCTTCCTCGGTCGTTCGGTCAACCTGTTGTTGCGCCAGCGCAATCTACGCTTCACCACGGTCTATGAGACAGCCATGGCCGACAGTCTCAAGAGCATGGCCCTGGAAGGCCTGGGCATTGCCTGGGTGCCACGCCTGTCGGCACGGGCGGAGCTGGAGCGCGGCGAGCTGGTGATCTGTGGTGGCGCCCAGTGGCATGTACCGCTGGAAATTCGCTTGTACCGCTGCGCCCTGGTGCGCAAGGCCAACGTGCGTTTGCTCTGGCGCAAGCTGGAAGGTGGACCTGCCACGCCGGCTTGACCCGAAAGTCAGTCAAAGCCCCGAAAAATAAGGGCGACAGTTGGTCGACGGGGTGCATTAAACGCACCGCTTTGCGGTATACTGCGCGGCCTTCGGTCGGTTTTCCCGACCCTAATTCGCATAACAAGCCACGCCGGTCGTCCCGCGTGGCTTGTTGTTTTTTGACGCGCCTGCGGGCGCCCAAGAGAAGAGGCTCGACGATGAGTGCACTGGTTGGCGTGATCATGGGCTCCAAGTCCGATTGGTCCACCCTTAGCCACACCGCCGATATGCTGGAAAAACTCGGCATTCCCTACGAGGTCAAGGTGGTTTCCGCCCATCGCACCCCGGACCTGCTGTTCCAGTATGCCGAAGAGGCCGAAGGCCGTGGCATCGAGGTGATCATCGCCGGTGCCGGTGGCGCTGCCCACCTGCCAGGCATGTGCGCCGCCAAGACTCACCTGCCGGTGCTGGGCGTGCCGGTCCAGTCGTCGATGCTCTCCGGCGTCGACTCGCTGCTGTCGATCGTGCAGATGCCGGCCGGTATCCCGGTTGCCACCCTGGCCATCGGCAAGGCCGGTGCGATCAACGCCGCGCTGCTCTCGGCGAGCATCCTGGGCGCCAAGCACCCGCAGTTCCATGCGGTGCTCAAGCAGTTCCGCACTGAGCAGACAGACAACGTTCTGGACAATCCAGATCCGCGCCAGGCCTGAGGTCAAAAGCATGAAAATCGGTGTAATCGGTGGCGGCCAGCTGGGTCGCATGTTGGCCCTGGCAGGAACCCCGCTGGGCATGAACTTCGCTTTCCTGGACCCGGCGCCGGACGCGTGCGCGGCGCCCTTGGGCGAGCACCTGCGGGCCGATTACGGCGACCAGGACCACCTGCGCCAGCTGGCTGACGAAGTCGACCTGGTGACCTTCGAGTTCGAAAGCGTGCCGGCTGAAACCGTCGCCTTCCTGTCCCAGTTCGTGCCGGTCTACCCGAGTGCCGAGTCCCTGCGCATCGCACGTGACCGCTGGTTCGAGAAGAGCATGTTCAAGGACCTGGGCATCCCCACGCCGTCCTTCGCCGACATCCAGTCGCAAGCCGACCTGGACGCTGCCGTGGCCAGCATCGGCCTGCCTGCCGTGCTCAAGACCCGGACCCTGGGTTATGACGGAAAAGGGCAGAAAGTGCTGCGAACTGCTGAGGATGTTGTAGGCACCTTCGCAGAACTGGGCAGCGTGCCCTGCCTGCTGGAAGGCTTCGTGCCGTTCACCGGCGAAGTGTCGCTGATCGCCGTGCGTGCCCGTGATGGCGAAACCCGCTTCTACCCGCTGGTGCACAACACCCACGAGAGCGGCATCCTGCGCCTGTCGGTGGCCAGCGAAGACCACATGCTCCAGGGTCTGGCCGAAGACTACGCGGGCCGCGTGCTCAAGCAGCTGGATTATGTCGGCGTGCTGGCGTTCGAGTTCTTCGAAGTCGATGGCGGCCTGAAAGCCAACGAAATCGCGCCGCGGGTGCACAACTCCGGGCACTGGACCATCGAAGGCGCCGAGTGCAGCCAGTTCGAGAACCACCTGCGCGCCGTCGCCGGCCTACCGCTGGGCTCGACCGCCAAGGTCGGTGAAAGCGCCATGCTCAACTTCATCGGCAGCGTGCCGGCGGTGGAGCAGGTCGTGGCCATCGACGAATGCCACCTGCACCACTACGGCAAGGCGTTCAAGGCCGGACGCAAGGTCGGCCACGCCACCCTGCGCTGCGCCGACATGGCGACTCTGGAACAGAAGATCCAGCAGGTCGAAGCCCTGATCGAGGGCTGACCCCTTGCTGTTCCTCTGAATGGCGCGATGCCAAAGCGCTGACTAGGCTTTGGCATGCGTCATTTCATTCAGAGGGATTGCCATGGGCATCATCGGTACCATCTTCATCGGCCTGATCGTCGGTCTGCTGGCACGCTTCATCAAGCCCGGCGACGACAGCATGGGCTGGATCATGACCATTCTGCTGGGCATTGCCGGTTCGCTCGCCGCGACCTACGGCGGCCAGGCGCTGGGCATCTACCAGGCCGGGCAGGGCGCGGGATTCCTTGGCGCGCTGGTGGGCGCGGTCGTCCTTCTGGTGATCTACGGCATAGTCAAAAAGAACTGACAGCAGGCTAGAATGCTCGGCAATTTTCGTTGCCGAGCATTTTCATGCGCCGTGTATTACTGGCTTCACTGTTGTTGATCAGCAGCCTGGCTCACGCCGAGCTGGCGGAAACCGACTGGCTGGAATTGATGCCCAAGTCGGACCAGAAAGCCCTGGAGTTGATGCCTGAGATCGATCACAACTCCCCGGAAGCTACCGGCACCTTTACCGAGAAGGGTGGCCTGAAGCAGAGCAAGGGCTTGCCGGCGGTAATGTATTCGAGCAAGACCGTGGCGGCCATGAACGGCAAGCACATTCGCCTGGGTGGCTACCCGGTGCCGCTGGAAAGCGATGCCAAGGGCAACAGCACGCTGTTCTTCCTCGTGCCTTATCCGGGCGCCTGCATCCACGTACCACCGCCACCGCCCAACCAGCTGGTGCTGGTACGCTATCCCCATGGCCTGAAGCTGGACGATATCTACACGCCGCTGTGGGTCACCGGCACCCTGAAGATCGAAAAGGTCAGCAACGACCTGGCCGATGCGGCCTACGCCCTGGATGCGGCGAAGGTGAAGGTGGTGGAAGAGGGCGATCTGTGAATGATCGCGGGGCAAGCCCGCTCCTACAGTAGGAGCGGGCTTGCCCCGCGATAGCGATCTAGAGCGGCTCGCTGCTGATACTCAGGCCTAGCGAATGACTCGCCCCGGGCTTGAGCGTAACCACATCGTCCCAGACGTTCGCCGTCTCGATGCACAGCATGCGCTGCCAGCCATCATCGGCCATGTCCGTCAGTTCCGCGGCGCGATCGGTCCAGGGGTTCCAGATCACGGCCGAGCGCGAACCACTGGCCGTCAGGTGGATACGCCGGTTCCAGGCCGGGTCGACAATGCTCAGTCGCTCAGGGGCCTGCAGGTAGATCCGGTCGGTTTCCCCGGCGAACCCCAGGCTGCCAGCCTGTGTGCGCTGCTCCCAGTTGGCCAGGGTTTCGATATAGCCAAGGCCGTCGACGCCTTCTACCTGAACCTGGCGTACATCACTGACCGCAAAGTAGCTGTGCAGCGCCTGACTGATCGTAACGGGGACGTTGTCGAGGTTGTAGCTGGTGAGGGTGATGCTCAACTGCTCGGCCATGACGATGCAGAGCTTGAGCTCGACATTGTGGGGCCAGCCAGGCAGATCGCCCTGGGTGTCCGGCAGGTTGAAGTCGACCCGCACGGCGCTGCCTTGCTGGGTGATATCTGCCAACTGCCAGTCGCGACCGCGCACCAGGCCGTGGGCCGATGCTTCGCTGCCGCGATACATCGCCTGGACAGCTTCGGGGTTGCGTGCCAGCTGGCCGAACCAGGGCCAGCACACCGGAACACCGGCGCGCACGGATTTGCCCTGCTTGAAAATGGCCTGCTCGCTGAGCCACAGCAGTGGCGGCTCGCCCACGCGCTGATAGCTCAACACCTGCGCGCCCTGCTGGGCGACCAGCAGCTCGGCGCTGTCGGTGGTGATGCGCCAGCAGTTGAGTTCGCCGTGCTGTTCGGTTTCGACCTGGAATGTGGACATGCGCGTTATCTCGTTGATTTGCCGTACGGTCTTGGACCGCTTGCATACCTACGAGTTTACCGCGCCGGTGTCTCAGCGACGAGGAGGAACCGAGCGGGTGCGGCCACTGCCGTCGATGGCAACGAAGACAAACACCGCTTCGGTGACCTTGCGCCATTCGCTGGACAGCGGGTCGTCGCTCCACACCTCGACCATCATCTGGATCGAGCTGCGGCCGATTTCCAGGGTCTGGGTATAGAAGGACAGCTGGGCGCCAACGGCCACCGGGACCAGGAACGCCATGCGATCGATGGCCACGGTGGCTACCCGGCCACCGGCTACACGGCTGGCCATGGCGGTGCCGGCCAGGTCCATCTGGGCGACCAGCCAGCCGCCGAAGATATCGCCGAAACCGTTGGTTTCACGCGGCAATGCGGTGATCTGCAAGGCCAGGTCGCCTTGCGGGATAGGATCTTCTTGTTCGAGTTCAATCATGCCGGGGGTGCCTCTGACCCGTGACGCTTCGTTGGTTGGCGCTATGACAGACGCCTCGAAAAACGATTCAGCACAACTATTCTACGCTGCTTTCGCTTTGCCAGGCGGCGAAGGGAAACTCTGCGAAATCGACTAAGCATACCTAGCGGCGTTTTCGCACAACATCCTTCAAAAGGCCCAACCCGTTCCTACAGGCGGCCAGTATATAGAGCTGAAGGCGCAGCGACGACCATGCAGTCATGAATACTTGTAATGCATTTGTACGCTATGTGCTTTTTTCAGCAATTTGCTATCGTTCGAGGCTTCCCAGGCTCAAAGCCACGTCGCAGACGGCCTGCAATCTCAATAAAGCTATTCCAATAAGAGATACCTATGACCTCCGTGCCAGGCACTATTGCGCAACCTTCAAGGCCGTTGACCCGCAGTGACTACAAGACCCTGTCGCTTTCCGCCCTGGGCGGTGCGCTGGAGTTCTACGATTTCATCATTTTCGTGTTTTTCGCCACTGTGGTCGGCAAGTTGTTCTTCCCCGTCGACATGCCGGAATGGCTGCGCTTGATGCAAACGTTTGGTATTTTTGCCGCCGGTTACCTGGCGCGGCCGCTGGGCGGGATCATCATGGCCCACTTCGGCGACCTGCTGGGGCGCAAGAAGATGTTCACCCTGAGCATCTTCATGATGGCTGTGCCGACCCTGATCATGGGCCTGCTGCCAACCTACGCGCAGGTCGGCCTGTGGGCGCCGATCCTGCTGTTGCTGATGCGGGTGATCCAGGGCGCGGCCATTGGCGGTGAAGTGCCGGGTGCCTGGGTGTTCGTCTCCGAGCACGTGCCGGCGCGCAATACCGGTTATGCCTGCGGCACCCTGACGGCCGGGCTGACCTCCGGGATCCTGCTCGGTTCGCTGGTAGCGACCCTGATCAACACCGTCTACACCCCGCAAGAGGTCGCCGACTACGCCTGGCGCGTGCCATTCCTGCTGGGCGGGGTGTTCGGCCTGTTCGCGGTGTACCTGCGCCGCTGGCTGCATGAGACGCCGGTATTCGCTGAAATGCAGGCGCGCAAGGCCCTGGCCGAGGAAGTGCCGCTGCGTGCGGTACTGCGTGATCACCGCGGCGCCATCGTCATTTCGATGCTGCTGACCTGGCTGCTGTCGGCCGGCATCGTGGTGGTGATCCTGATGACCCCGGCGTTGCTGCAGAGCCTCTATCAGGTCAGCCCGACCGACTCGCTCAAGGCCAACAGCCTGGCCATCGTGCTGCTCAGCCTGGGCTGCATCGCCACCGGTACGCTGGCCGATCGTCTGGGGGCCGGGCGGGTGTTCATCGTTGGCAGCCTGTTGCTGCTGGCCTCGTCCTGGACCTTCTACCACACCCTGCCGACCCACCCTGAGTGGCTGTTCCCGCTGTACGCCCTGACCGGCCTGTGCGTGGGCATCGTCGGTGCCGTGCCTTACGTCATGGTCAAGGCATTCCCGCCCGTGGTTCGCTTCAGTGGCCTGTCGTTTTCCTACAACCTGGCCTACGCAATCTTTGGCGGTCTGACGCCGATGGTGGTCACTGCACTGCTCAAGTTCAGCCCCATGGCGCCGGCCTACTACGTGGCCGGGATCTGCACCATTGGTCTGCTGGTCGGTTGCTACCTGTTGGCGAAAAAGCGCTGAAACCCC
The DNA here is from genome assembly GCF_030272875.2 of Pseudomonas sp. BJa5. NCBI lineage: Bacteria > Pseudomonadati > Pseudomonadota > Gammaproteobacteria > Pseudomonadales > Pseudomonadaceae > Pseudomonas > Pseudomonas sp. BJa5. The sequence continues at coordinate 8,117 of NZ_JALRNG020000043.1, read as the reverse complement.
TCTGCTTCAAGCCCCCGCAACATTTTGAAAAGGCCATCACCGACATTCGGTGATGGCCTTTCATCTAATTGTCACATTCGATTCATAGAGTGTTCATACGGCCTGCAGATACTTGGGCCCGATCCATCTCACCCCCAATTCCTGCTAGGAGTAAGGCATGAAACTGAAGCGTTTGATGGCGGCCCTGACGTTCGTCGCCGCTGGCGTTGCCACCGCCAACGCGGTTGCCGCTGTTGACCCTGCTATTCCGACCTACACCAAGACCACCGGTGTGTCGGGCAACCTCTCCAGCGTCGGTTCCGATACCCTGGCGAACCTGATGACTCTGTGGGCCGAGGCCTACAAGAAGGAATACCCGAACGTAAACATCCAGATCCAGGCTGCCGGCTCCTCCACCGCGCCACCCGCGCTGACCGAAGGCACCGCCAACCTCGGCCCGATGAGCCGCAAGATGAAGGACGTCGAGCTGCAGGCGTTCGAGCAGAAGTACGGCTACAAGCCAACCGCCATCCCGGTTGCCGTCGACGCCCTGGCCGTGTTCGTACACAAGGACAACCCGATCAAGGGCCTGACCATGGCTCAGGTCGACGCGATCTTCTCCTCCACCCGCCTGTGCGGTGGCAAAGCCGACGTGAAAACCTGGGGCGACCTGGGTGTGACCGGCGACCTGGCCAACAAGCCGGTCCAGCTGTTCGGCCGCAACTCGGTATCCGGCACCTACGGCTACTTCAAGGAAGAAGCCCTGTGCAAAGGCGACTTCAAGCCTAACGTCAACGAACAGCCTGGCTCGGCCTCGGTCGTGCAGTCGATCAGCAGCTCGCTGAACGGCATCGGCTACTCGGGCATCGGCTACAAGACCGCCAGCGTCAAGACCGTACCTCTGGCCAAGAAAGACGGCGGTGCTTTCGTTGAAGACAACGAAGCCAACGCCCTGAACGGCACCTACCCGCTGTCGCGCTTCCTGTACGTCTACGTCAACAAGGCGCCGAACAAACCTCTGGCCCCGCTGGAAGCCGAGTTCGTGAAGCTGGTCCTGTCCCAGGCAGGCCAGCAGGTCGTGGTGAAAGACGGTTATATCCCGGTTCCTGCCAAGGTGGCTGAAAAAGCCCTGGCCGACCTGGGCCTGAGCAACGCGAAAAACGTTGCCAAGCAGTAAGTAGTACCGGTGGGCCGCTCTAGTAGGCGGCCCACCACTCATTGCGAGTCTGCTGCCAGTGAACCCCCTGTGCGGCAGGCTTTTTTGCGTCACTGCATTGTAATGTTTTTGTCACACAGGACCGCTAGGGTGAGCGCATGAATGATCTGGCCAACTCTACAATGACCCCGAACTCTCCCCCCGTGCGGATTGACTTCAATACGCCCGAACTTCAACGCAAGCGCAAGCTGCGTGCGCTCAAGGATCGCCTGACCCGCTGGTACGTACTGGTGGGCGGGCTTGCCGTGCTGGCGGCAATCACCCTGATTTTCTTCTACCTCGCCTACGTGGTCGTGCCCCTGTTCCAGGGTGCCACACTGACCAGCAAGAAGGCGCTGGAGCCGACCTGGCTGCAACAGGACGCCGGCAAGCCGCTGATGATCGCCCTGGAAGAGCAGAACCTGGTCGGTATGCGCGTTTCCGACAAGGGCCAGGCGCTGTTCTTCGACACCAAGACCGGTGCCGAGCTCAAGCGCGTCGACCTGCCCGTGCCCGCCGGCACCCAGGTGACCTCCATCGGCCAGGACCAGCCGGGCAACCCGCTGGTGGTCCTCGGTCTGTCCAACGGTAAAGCGCTTGCCTTCAGCCACAGCTACAAGATCACCTACCCGGACAACAAGAAGACCATCACCCCGGCCATCGACTTTCCCTATGGCCAGGAGCTTTTCACCCTGGACGACGAAGGCCGTGCCCTTGAGCACGTGAGCCTGAACGTCAACAGTGACACTCTGGTGGTCGCAGGTTCTACCGGTGCGCACCTGCAGGTATTGTCGCTCGCCCGCGAAGAAAACATGATGACCGGCGAGGTCACCACCGAGCAGAACCGCATCGACCTGCCGCAGATGACCGAGCCGGTCAAAGCCATCTTCATCGACCCGCGCCAGCAGTGGCTCTACGTGGTCAACGGCCGCGCCCAGGCCGACGTGTTCAGCCTGCGCGACAAGAGCCTCAATGGTCGTTACAAGCTGCTGGAAGACGGCAATGCCGAAATTACCGCCAGCGCCCAGCTGGTCGGCGGCATCTCGCTGATCTTCGGTGACTCCAAGGGCGGCCTGGCCCAGTGGTTCATGGCCCGCGACCCGGATGGCGAGCAGCGCTTCAAGCGTATCCGCGAGTTCCAGATGGGCAAGACGCCGATCGTGCAGATCGACGCCGAAGAACGTCGCAAGGGCTTTGTCGCCCTGGACGCCGCCGGTGAGCTCGGCGTGTTCCACAGCACCGCGCACCGTACCCTGCTGGTAGAGCCGGTGGCCGAAGGCGCTGGCGTACTGGCACTGTCGCCGCGTGCCAACCGCATCATCATCGAACAAGGCAACAAGCTGCTGCCGCTGAGCCTGAAGAACCCGCACCCGGAAGTGTCCTGGAGCGCGCTGTGGAGCAAGGTCTGGTACGAGAACTACGACGAGCCGAAGTACGTCTGGCAGTCGACCGCCTCGAACACCGACTTCGAACCCAAGCTGAGCCTGTCCCCGCTGACCTTCGGTACCCTGAAGGCGGCGTTCTACGCCATGATCCTGGCCGCACCGCTGGCTATTGCCGCGGCCATCTACACCGCCTACTTCATGGCCCCGGGCATGCGCCGCAAGGTCAAGCCGGTGATCGAGCTGATGGAAGCGATGCCGACGGTGATCCTCGGCTTCTTCGCCGGCCTGTTCCTGGCACCGTACCTTGAAGGCCATCTGCCGGGTGTGTTCAGCCTGTTCCTGCTGATGCCGATCGGCATCCTGCTGGCCGGTTTCACCTGGAGCCGCCTGCCCGAGTCGATCCGCCTGCGGGTGCCGGATGGTTGGGAAGCGGCGATCCTGATCCCAGTGATCCTGCTTACCGGCTGGTTCGCCCTGTACATGAGCCCGTTGCTGGAGACCTGGTTCTTCGATGGCGACATGCGCCTGTGGATCACCAATGACCTGGGCATCACCTACGACCAGCGCAACGCCCTGGTAGTGGGTATCGCCATGGGCTTCGCGGTGATCCCGAACATCTACTCGATTGCCGAAGACGCCGTGTTCAGCGTGCCGCGCAGCCTGACCCTGGGCTCCCTGGCACTGGGCGCGACCCCGTGGCAGACCCTGACCCGCGTGGTCATCCTGACCGCCAGCCCGGGCATTTTCTCGGCGCTGATGATCGGTATGGGCCGTGCGGTGGGTGAAACCATGATCGTGCTGATGGCCACCGGCAACACCCCGGTGATGGAGCTGAACCTGTTCGAAGGCATGCGCACCCTGGCCGCCAACGTCGCGGTGGAGATGCCCGAGTCGGAAGTCGGTGGCAGCCATTACCGCGTGCTGTTCCTCGCCGCGCTGGTGCTGCTGATGTTCACCTTCGTGATGAACACCTTGGCCGAGCTGATTCGCCAGCGTCTGCGCAAGAAATACTCGTCGCTTTGATAGAAAGGTAGCGATCCGTGAAAAAGGATTCCCTCAAAAGCTGGTTCAAGAGCGGCGCCCCCGGCGTCTGGATCAGCGGTGGCGCGGTCGCCATCGCGGTCATCATGACCGTGGGCCTGCTGGCTGTGATTGCCGTGCGCGGCCTGGGCCACTTCTGGCCGGCCGACCTGATCCAGGCCAATTACAACGTGCCCGGCCAACCCAACCACATCGTGGTCGGCGAGGTGGTGCAGAAGGAAGAGGTGCCCCGTGCGCGTCTGAAAGGTGCCGGCCTGCCGGTGCCTGACGAGGGCCCGGAGTTCATGACCCGCGAGCTGATCAAGGTCGGTAACCGCGACCTCAACGGCAGCGATTTCACCTGGGTGGTCGGCGAATGGCTGACCGACGAGCAGCGTCCGGCCGAGCTGATCGCCCTGGAGCGTCGTGAGTGGGGCAACTTCTACGGCTACCTGGTCAGCGTCAAGGAAAACGGCAAGGTGGTCGCCGAAGGCCAGGCGGCCTGGGCCGAGCTGCAGGCGCGCCTGAAGCGCACCGAGAAGCTGGCGGGTGAGCTGCAGAGCCTGGAAAAGAAAGAGATCGGCGCCATCAACCATGGCCTCGAACGCCTGCGCCTGCACGGTCGCAAGCTGGAACTGCAAGGCAAGCTGGACGCCGCCGCCCAGGCCGACATCGAGGCCGAGCGTGCCGAGCTGAACAATCGCTACAAGGCCATCGAAGAGCGTCTGGGCAACCTGCACCAGGCGTTCAGCCGCGACAGCCTGGTGGCCAAGGACGGCAACGGCCGTGAAGTCGAGATCAACCTGGAAAAGGTGGTCCACGCCTACCAGCCGAATGGCATGGGCACCTTCACCAAGCTGGGTGTGTATTTCGCCAAGGTCTGGGAGTTCCTCAGCGACGACCCGCGTGAAGCCAACACCGAAGGCGGGATTTTCCCGGCCATCTTCGGTACCGTGATGATGACCCTGATCATGGCCGTGATCGTCACTCCGTTCGGTGTGCTGGCGGCGGTGTACCTGCGTGAATATGCGCGCCAGGGCCCGGTCACCCGGCTGATCCGCATCGCCGTGAACAACCTGGCCGGTGTACCGGCGATCGTCTACGGCGTGTTCGGCCTGGGCTTCTTCGTCTACGTGCTGGGTGGCTCGCTCGACCGCCTGTTCTTCCCCGAAGCCTTGCCGGCGCCGACCCTGGGTACCCCGGGCCTGCTCTGGGCCTCGCTGACCCTGGCGCTGCTGGCGGTACCGGTGGTGATCGTGGCCACCGAAGAAGGCCTGGCGCGTATCCCGCGCACCGTCCGCGAAGGCTCCCTGGCCCTGGGCGCGACCAAGGCCGAGACCCTGTGGAAAATCGTCCTGCCGATGGCCAGCCCGGCGATGATGACCGGCATGATCCTCGCGGTGGCCCGTGCCGCCGGTGAAGTGGCGCCGCTGATGCTGGTAGGTGTGGTGAAGCTGGCGCCGTCGCTGCCGCTGGACGGCAACTACCCGTACCTGCACCTGGACCAGAAGATCATGCACCTGGGCTTCCATATCTACGACGTCGGCTTCCAGAGCCCCAACGTCGAGGCCGCGCGGCCGCTGGTGTACGCCACCGCGTTGCTGCTGGTGCTGGTGATCGCCACCCTCAACCTCTCGGCGGTCTGGATTCGTAACCACCTGCGCGAGAAGTACAAGGCGCTGGATAGCTGATCGATACACCCCTTATTGCAAGTGCCGCCCGTGTGTTGTGCCGGGCGGTTCGATGAAACGAAATAGATAGCGTATGGAGTCTGACCATGCAGCATGAATCCCACGCCCACGGCATCGATATGTCGGCCCTGGGTCGCGACAAGCAGAGCCTGCGTCTGGCCGAAGAAACCGTGGCCATCGAAGTACCGGGCCTGAGCCTGTACTACGGCGAGAAGCAAGCCCTGTTCGACGTCAGCATGAACATCCCCAAGCAGCGCGTGACCGCCTTCATCGGCCCGTCCGGCTGCGGCAAGTCGACCCTGCTGCGCACCTTCAACCGCATGAACGACCTGGTTGACGGTTGCCGCGTCGATGGTGCGATCAACCTGTACGGCAACAACATCTACCGCAAGGGCGAGGACGTGGCCGAGCTGCGTCGCCGGGTCGGCATGGTGTTCCAGAAGCCCAACCCGTTCCCCAAGACCATCTACGAGAACGTGGTCTATGGCCTGCGCATCCAGGGCATCAACAAGAAGCGTGTGCTCGACGAGGCCGTGGAGTGGGCACTCAAGGGCGCGGCCTTGTGGGATGAGGTCAAGGACCGCCTGCACGAGTCGGCACTGGGCCTGTCCGGTGGTCAGCAGCAGCGTCTGGTGATTGCCCGTACCATCGCCGTGGAGCCGGAAGTGCTGCTGCTCGACGAGCCGTGCTCGGCACTCGACCCGATCTCGACGCTGAAGGTCGAAGAGCTGATCTACGAACTGAAATCCAAGTACACCATCGTCATCGTTACCCACAACATGCAGCAGGCGGCGCGGGTTTCCGACTACACCGCGTTCATGTACATGGGCAAGCTGATCGAGTTCGGTGACACCGACACCCTGTTCACCAACCCGGCGAAGAAGCAGACCGAAGATTACATCACCGGTCGGTATGGCTAGGATTCGACGACTGAACGCCGCCTGACCGCACTTACCGGACGCTCCAAGGATTTCTCATGATCGATAAAGACAGCCTTACCCACCACATCTCCCAGCAGTTCAACGCCGAACTCGAAGAGGTCCGCAGCCACCTCCTGGCGATGGGCGGCCTGGTCGAGAAGCAGGTCAACGACGCGGTCACCGCGCTGATCGAGGCCGACTCGGGCCTGGCCCAGCAGGTGCGTGAAGTCGACGAGCAGATCAACCAGATGGAGCGCAACATCGACGAGGAGTGCGTGCGCATCCTCGCCCGTCGCCAGCCGGCGGCCTCCGACCTGCGGTTGATCATCAGCATCTCCAAGTCGGTGATCGACCTGGAGCGCATCGGCGACGAGTCGACCAAGATCGCCCGCCGCGCCATCCAGCTGTGCGAAGAGGGCGAGTCGCCCCGCGGTTATGTCGAAGTGCGGCATATCGGCGACCAGGTGCGCAACATGGTCCGCGATGCCCTGGATGCCTTCGCCCGTTTCGATGCCGACCTGGCCCTGTCGGTGGCCCAGTACGACAAGACCATCGACCGCGAGTACAAGACTGCCCTGCGCGAGCTGGTCACCTACATGATGGAAGACCCGCGCTCGATCTCGCGGGTGCTCAGCGTGATCTGGGCCCTGCGTTCGCTGGAGCGGATCGGCGACCACGCGCGCAACATCTCGGAACTGGTGATCTACCTGGTGCGCGGCACCGACGTGCGCCACCTGGGCCTGGCGCGGATGAAAGAAGAGGTCGAGGGCGGCGGCGAAAAGGCTAATGTTCCGGGCCGATCTGACGATAAATAAGACTGCCTGCGAAAACGAACGCCCGGCTTTGGCCGGGCGTTTTCGTTTGCGCTCGGCGCTATGCGAGTCGGGATGCAATAGGAGCGGTGATGAGTAAAGTCAGTGTGCTGGTGGTGGACGATGCGCCGTTCATTCGCGACCTGGTGAAGAAGTGCCTGCGCAACCATTTCCCGGGGATGGTCATCGAAGACGCGGTCAATGGCCGCAAAGCCCAGGCCTTGCTGGCCCGCGAAGCCTTCGACCTGGTTCTGTGCGACTGGGAAATGCCAGAGATGTCGGGCCTGGAGCTGTTGACCTGGTGCCGCCAGCAGGACGCCATGAAGAGCCTGCCGTTCATCATGGTGACCAGCCGTGGCGACAAGGAAAACGTGGTCCAGGCGATCCAGGCCGGTGTCTCGGACTTCGTGGGCAAGCCCTTTACCAACGAGCAGCTGCTGACCAAGGTGAAAAAGGCCCTGACCAAGACCGGCAAGCTCGATGCCTTGATGTCCGGCGCGCCGGCGCGGGTCAACTCGGCCTTCGCCAACGATTCGCTCAGCGCCCTGACCGGCGGGCGTGCGGAAACGGTCAAAGTGGCGCCGACGCCGGCACCGGCCAAGCCGCTGGTCACCGCGCCCCAGCCCCCAGCGGCTGCCGCCGCACCAACCGGCCGCAGTCAGGGCCAGTTGCGCTTGCCGGGTGGCATCCAGCCTTGCGTGATCAAGGCCCTGAGCCTCAAGGAGGCGCTGCTGGTGGTGCGTCGTGGTGAGACCCTGCCGCAAGTGCTCGAAGGCGCCGTGCTCGACCTGGAGCAGGGCGAGAACGCCGAGATCGCGCGCCTGAACGGCTACCTGCACGCGGTGGCGGCCCTTGAGCCGAAACCGGACAGCGACTGGCTGCAACTGACGTTCAAGTTCGTCGACCAGGATGCGCAGAAGCTCGACTACCTGTCGCGCCTGATTGCCCGGGGTACCGCGCAGAAGCATTTCGTGCCGGGGGCCTGACAGGGCCCCATCGCGGGGGGGGGGCCCCCCCCCCCACCGACGCGAGGGGGTGGGGGCCCCCACAAAAAAACCCACCCCCCCCCCCAACCAAAAAACACAAAAAAAAACAAAAAACAGCACAAAGAAGGA
>NZ_JALRNG020000042.1:0-55879 GCF_030272875.2 Pseudomonas sp. BJa5 | reverse complement strand
CCACTGCCACCATCGAGCAGGTCATTACCACCAAAACCGTTCAACGTATCGTTGCCCGCCAGGCCATAGATCGCATCGTCGATCACGCTGCCATTGAGCACATCATCGTTCGGCGTGCCGACCGTGGCGCTGAGCAGGTTCAGCACGAAATCATCACTCACCGAAAGGCCGCCCGAGTCGGTCGCCGTAACGGTGATGGCAATCCCCCCTGGCTGTGTCCCTGTCGGCGGCGTGCCGCTGAAGGTGCGGCTCGGCGCATCGAAAACCAGCCACGCTGGCAAAGGGTCGCCGTTCACCAGATTCGCACTCAGCGCCAGACTGTCGCCAACATCGACATCGGCAAAGGTATTGGCCGGCACGGTATAGGCCACCGCCTGCCCCAACCCGCTGAGCTGGTCGAACAACGGCACCTGCAGTGTCGGCGCATCGTTGGTGTTGCCAATGGTCAAGGTAAAGCTGCTGCTCACCTTGGCCCCGCTGCCATCGGTGGCCGTCACTTTCAGGCTCAGGCTACCGACATCCGCATTGCCCGGCGTACCGCTGAAGGTGCGGTTGGCCGCATCGAAGCTCAACCACCCCGGCAGCGGATCGCCATTGGCCAGGCTGGCGCTGTAGCCGAGGCTGTCGCCGGCATCCACATCGGCAAAGGTAGCGAGCGGTACGGTGTAGCTGAACGGCGAGTCTTCGCTGGCGTTCTGCGCGAGCAGTGCGCTGGCCACGGTCGGCGCATCGTTGGTGCCCGTCAGGCGCACCTCGAAGGTGCCGTTGGTCGAGCCGCCGTGGCCGTCGTCCACGGTAAAGGCAATCACATCGACGGCCTGCACGCCCGCAGCGAGGCTATCGATGGCCGGGGAGTTGCCACTGTAGAAAAAGGCCCCCGGGTTGCCGGCAAACATCGAAACGCTGCCGCCCATACTGCTTTGCGGCGCAAAGGTATAGGTCAGCGCATCACCGTCCGGGTCCCGGACGGCGGTACTGACATTGGTCGAGATGAAGCTGTTCTCGGGGGCGTCGGTCCACAGCTCCGAGGTCACCACGGGGGCATCATTGACCGGCGCCAGGTTCAACTGCGCCGAGGTGGCGACCTGGAGGCTGCCGTCAGTCACGACCACGGCGAAAGTCACCGGGCCATTGAGATTATTCGCCGGAACAAAGGTCCAGGTGCCGTTGTTATTGTTGGTCAAGGCGCCAAGACTTGAGTCGACGCTGACGCTCTGCACACTCAGCGTGGTGCCGGCATCCACGTCGCTGGCATTGGCCAGCAGTTGCGCAGCCGTAAGGGTATAGGCGGTATCTTCCGTTCCGTTGGGCAGGCTGACCGGGCCGCTGACGGTGGGCGCATCGTTGACCGGCGTCACATTGATGCTCAGGGTATTGGCGTTGACGGCGAAGGCCGTGCCGTCGCCAACCTTGAAGCCGATGCTGGCGTAACCGCTGCCATTGCCATTGAGGGCCGGCACGAATTGCAGTTTGCCGGCATCGAGGTCGGACTTGCTGATAACTTGGTTCTGCACCACCGCGACCCAGGCGCTGCCGTTGTGGTACTGCAGGCTGCCGAGTGCTGGCAGGCCAGTGATCTGCACTGCGGCCAGGGGGGTATTTTCCGGGTCGCTGTAGGTGCCGAAGTCGGCGCTACCGAGGATGACCGAGGTGTCTTCCAGGGTGGTCTGGCTGTCATTGGTGGAGCTCGGCGCGCCGTTGGCCGGCAGGGTTGCCGCAGCCTTGAGGGTGGCCGTGTTCCACACCACGTTGTTATCGAAGCGAAGTCGGTCGATCTCGTAATCGACGCCCAGGTAGAAGTTCTTGATGGTCAGGGTCTGCGAGGTCGCCAGCACCACCATCTGCAGGTCGTCGCCCAGGTGCACGAAGCGCACGTTGTTACTGTTGAGCCCGACCAGTTGCACGGTATCGACATCGGTGCTGGCGCCGCCACTGTTGTCGATCACGTCGTTGCCATAGTTGACGCCGTAGCGATAGGTATCGCTGCCGCGACGGCCCGCCAGCAGGTCATCACCGGCGCCGCCATCGAGGACGTTGTTGGCGGTGTTGCCGGTCAGCCGGTTGGCCAGGGCATTGCCGGTGCCATTGAGATTGCTGCTGCCGGTAAGTTCGAGATTTTCGACGTTGGCACCCAGGCTGTAGCTCAGCGAGGTGCGGACGGTATCGCTGCCACCGTCGAGCGCTTCGGACACACTGTCGCCACTCTGGTCGACCACGTAGGTATCGTCGCCGCTGCCGCCGACCATGCTGTCGTTGCCCGCCCCACCGTCGAGCAGGTCGTTACCGGCATCACCATTGAGGTTGTCATTGCCGGCGCCGCCTTGCAGCGTGTCATTGCCATCGCCGCCCTGGATCAGGTCGTTGCCGGCACCACCGTCGAGCAGGTTGTTGCCGGCGTTGCCGACCAGGGTGTTGGCCAGTGCGTTGCCGGTGCCGTTGAGGTTGGCACTGCCGGTCAGGGTCAGGCGCTCGACGTTGTTGCCCAGGGTGTAACTGATGCTGGCCAGTACCTGATCGTCACCGGCGTTGCTGGCCTCGACCACCACATCACCGGCGGCATCGACCACATAGGTGTCATTGCCGACGCCGCCTTCCATGCGGTCGTTGCCGCTGCCGCCGTCGAGCGTGTCGTTACCACCATTGCCAAACAGCGTATCGTTGCCACCCAGGCCCTGGAGCGTGTCATCGGTAGGGTTGCCGTTGATCACGTCGGCGCCAGAGGTGGGCGTGACGGGCGGGTAATAGAGGTTGGCCAGGGCCTCGGTGACGCCCCAGCGGCTGCCGTCGGCGAACTGAATCCGGTCGATCGCGTGGTCGGCATCGAGAAAGCACTGGCTCACGGTGAGGGTTTCGCCGGTGGCCAGCACGGTGAGCACCAGGTCGTTGCCGATGCGGGTCAGGCGGATCTGGTTGGCGTTGAGGTTGGTCAGGCGCAACACGTCGACGTCGCTGCTGGCACCGCCGGAATTGTCGATTACATCGTTGCCAAAGCCCTGGCCGAACAGGTAGGTATCGCTGCCGCGCCCACCCAGCAGCCGGTCATTGCCGGTGCCACCGTTCAGCGTATCGTCACCGGCATTGCCGATGAGGATGTCGTCACCGCCCAGGCCGTTGAGGGTGTCGGCTGCGGTGCCGCCTGTCAGTGTATTGGCGTTGTCGTTACCGTTGATGGTAGCCATGACCTGAGCCCTCAGCGCACGTAGGATTCTCGACTCTAGGACTGTAGTCGGCAGCCTTTGGCTGGCCATCATCCGTTTGAATGAGCCGGCACACCTTTCGTCTAATATCCGGACCCGATGCCCGCCAGGATCAAGGGGTTGCGCGCGTCTGGCCGGCGCTGCCGCTCAGCCAGGCATTGACGCTTTCGACGCTGTCGGCCGACGGTTTTCCCGCCCAGCGATTGAGGGTGAAGACATTGGTGAGGAAGTCGTATTGCGCCTTGAGCAGTTCACGCCGGGCGCGAAATTCATTGCGGACACTGGCCAGCACATCCACGGCATTGACCATTCCATAGCTGAAGGCTTTCTCTGCCGCCACCCTGGACAGCTGTGCCGAGGCCAGGGCATACCGGCTGGCCTGGACCTTTTCCGCACTGGCGCTCGCCGTCAGGTAAGCGCTCGTAATCTCCTTGACCACCCGGCGCTGGACCGCTTCCAGTTGCTGCTCGGCCACGACCTGGTCCTGGTACAGCCCGCGCACGCGCGCCGAGGTCGCGCCGCCGCTGTACAGCGGTACTTGCACGCCGACACCAGCCACATAACTGTCGGTGCGCGGCACCAGGGCATTGTTGTAGCCTTCGTTGGTCTGCTGCGCGCTCAGGGTCAGGCTCAGGGTGGGATAGTGCCCGCCCTGGCCGCTGCGCAACGCCGCGCCCGCCGCTTCGACGCCGCTTTCATTGGCCTTGAGCGCCGGGTTGTGCGCAACACCCTCGCGCACCCAGGTTTCAAGGCTGTGTGCCGACACATTCAATTGGATATCATCGCGAACCCGACTGAGCCGCTCCTTGACCGGCCGGCCGACGACCTCCGCCAGCGCCTCGCGACTGACGCTGACCTGGTTGCGGGCCCCCAGTTCCTGCGCCGCCAGGCCGTCGACCCGCGCCTTGAGGTCGAGCTGATCGGTAATCAACGCCAGTTGCTTTTCGTACAACGCATTGACCCGGTCCAGGCTCTTTTGCGTGGTCCGACGCTCGGCCTGGATCAGCTCCAGTTCATCCTCGGCTGCCAACACGGTGAAATAACGCAGGGCCAGATCCACCGTGGCTTCGGCCTGGGCGTCCAGGGCTTCGGACTCGGACTGCCTGGCCAGGCTCTTGAACTTCTGGTAGTTCTCCCACGCCGCCTTGTTATAGAGGTACTGGCGCAGCACCAGGCTGTAGCTTTCGCTGTCGAAACTCTGCTGCAGCAGATCGTTTTCCTGGTGAATACGATTGGTCCCGGCGTTGATCGAGGCCTGGGGCAACAGCGCCCCCATGGCTTCGCGCTGATGCTCCCGGCCCGCCTGCTCGCGTGCATAAGAGGCCAGTATGCGCGGATCTTCCAGGCGGGCCTCGCGATACAGCTGCATCAGGTCGGTGGAAAACGCCGAGGCACTGACCCCGGCGGGTTCAGGCGCAGTGGCTTGCGCCCAGGCAACACTGACGCACAGTGCAAGCATGAACACACCGCCCGGTAGCGCAGCAGGCACGCGCACGGTCATTCCTCGATCATCGATTGCGCGAGGGCATCGCGGGCCGGCTGCATCAGGTATTGCAGCAGCGTGCGCTGCCCCGTGATGATCAGCACGTCCGCGGGCATCCCCGGCAACAGCTTGCGCTCGCCCAGGGCGCGCACACCGGCCTCGCTGACCCGGACCCGAGCCAGGTAATAGGCCGTCCCGGTCTTTTCGTTGGTCAGACGGTCTGCCGAGACACTGCTGACCTCCCCTTCGATCACCGGCGTGGTCGAACTGTCGAACGCACCGAAACGGATATCGGCGCGCTTGCCAATGGCGACGCGATCGATATCGACGGGCGCCACCTGGGCCTCGATGACCAGCTCGGACACTGACGGCACAATATCCAGCAACGGGGTTGCCGGGCGTACCACACCACCGATGGTATGCACCGTCATGCCGATCACCATGCCCGCCTCGGGGGCGCGGATGACGATATGGCTGAGCCGGTCCTCCAGGGCTGACGCCTTCTCTTGCAGGTCGTAGATCCTGGTCTGGACATCGGCCAGTTGCTTGACCACATCGGCATTGAAGTCTTTGTCGATCTGCAGGATCTGCAGCTGGGTCTCGTTGATCTGCAGGCGCGTCTTGACCAGGGTGGAACGGTGGTCGGCCATTTCCGACCTGAGCAGTTCAAGCTTGCGTTGCTGCTCGAGCAAACGTTGCTTGTCGACGAAGCCTTGCTTCAACAGATCGCTCAACTCGACGATTTCGCCGCTGTAGGATTTCTCCAGGTGGCTTTTGGCAGCGATCATGGCCTCGATGCCTTTGACCTGCTGATTCAACTGGCCGATGCGCTCTTGCAGCACCGCGATCTGGCCCAGCCGTGACCCGCGTCGGGCGTTGAACACCTGGGTCTCGCCCTGATGCGCCTCTGCACCGCGCAACGGGTCGTGATCGGCCGCGCTGCCAAAGCTGATCGTCGATTGATTGTCGCGCTCGGCCCTGAGTCTTGCCTCCATGGCCCTGGCGGCCACCAGCTGGCTGCGGGTCATCCCGTATTCGAAGCGCAGCTGCGCATCATCGAGAACGATCAGCGGGTCATCACGCCCGACGATGTCACCGTCATGGGCCAATACCGCTTTGACGATGCCGCCTTCCAGGTGCTGCACGGTTTTTCGGTAGGCCTGCACCGTGACCACGCCGGGCGCGAAGGCGGCGCCATCGAGCGGTGCGACAGCGGCCCAGGTACCGAACAGGCCGAAGGTCACCAGGACGATGCCAACGCCCAGTCGACGCAGCCTGTGGTCGGAGGTCGGCAGCTCGGCGAAGCTATCCGTTTGATGACTGGGAATCGTACGGCTCATCGACATCGTCCTTGCCGGTATCGACCGAAACCACGGCAGCGGCTTGTTTCTGCGCCGCCTGCTGTTGCGCGTGGAGTTCGGCCAGTACCTGCTCACGTGGGCCATGAAGACTGATAGCGCCAGCGCTCATCACAATCAGCCGGTCAAGCCGGGAGACGATGTTGGTGCGGTGGGTAATCACAAAAAGCGTCGCGCCTTCCTGCTTGAGCTGGGCAATGGCGGCCGCCAGTGCGCGGTCACCGACGTCGTCGAGATTGGAGTTGGGCTCGTCGAGCACGACCAGCCGCGGGCTGCCATACAGGGCACGGGCCAGCCCGATGCGCTGGCGCTGCCCGCCCGAGAGCATCACGCCATCGCCGCCAATGACGGTGTCGTAGCCATCGGGCAACAGCAGGATCATCTCGTGGACGCCCGCCATCCGCGCCGCCTGGATGACTTTCTCGGCATCGACCTCACCGAAGCGGGCAATGTTTTCGCCAATGCTGCCTTCGAACAGTTCGATGTCCTGCGGTAGATAACCAACGTGCGGCCCAAGCTCGTTTTTGTTCCAGGCATTGATGTCGGCGCCATCCAGCCGCACCACGCCATGCTGCGGCGCCCATACCCCCAGCAATGCCCTGGCCAGCGTGGACTTGCCCGCCGCACTGGCACCGATGACGCCCACCGCGCATCCGGCAGGTACGCTGAAGCTGATGTTCTTGATAATCGGTGTCGTCGACCCGGGCGCGGCGACGACCAGGTTCTCCACCTGCACATGGCCCTGGGGCGCGGGCAACGACATGGACTCGGGCTGGGCCTGTTGCCGGTTGAGCCTGTCGTTGAGACGGCTGTACTGGGCGCGGGCGGCTATGAACCCCTTCCAGCTGCCGATGATCAGGTCGAGGGGCGCCAACGCACGCCCCAGCAGCACGGAGCCGGCGAACACCATGCCCGGGCCCACCTGATGGTCGATGGTCAGGTATGCCCCAAGGCCGAGGATCAGTGACTGCACCAGAATCCGCAACGACCTGGACAGGGTACTGATCGTCGCCCCGGCATCGCTCGCCCGGGACTGCAGCAGCAACACGCTGCTTTGCCGGCGCGCCCACCGCGCCATGAGCGTTTCAAGCATCCCCATGGAGGCGATGACTTCGGCGTTGCGCAGGTTTTTCGTGGTGTGCAGCGTTGCCGCAATGTGCTCCTTGTTGGCCTGGGCGAGCGCAGCAGCGGTGAGATTTTCATTAATGAGTGCCAGTATCAGCAATACCAGCGCACTGCCCACCGCTACCCAGCCATACCAGGGATGAAACAGGAACATCACCGCAATATAGAGGGGCAGCCAGGGTGCATCGAAGAAAGCGAACACGCCATTACCGGTGAGAAACTGCCGCAGGCCCGTCAAGTCGTTGAGCGACTGGGCCGAGGCGTCCGTTCCACCGCTCTCCAGCGCGCGTTTGAAGCTGGCCTTGTAGACCTGGCGACCGAGCAGTACATCCAGCCGGGTACTGACGCGCACCATGATGCGCGAACGCACCCACTCCAGTGCGCCGAGCGTGACGATCAGTACGGTCATGATCAGCGTCAGCATCACCAAGGTCGACAGGCTTGCGCTGGTCAGCACCCGTCCGTACACCTGCAGCATATAAAAGGTCGGGACGAGCATCAGCGCATTGACGAACAAGCTGAAAAAGCCGACGGCAATGAAGCTGCTTCGACAAGCGTTCAGGGCATCGTGCAGGCTGTATTCAGGTGCGCTTCGCATAGTCTGGATGCCTGGAGAGTGGAGAAAAACGCGCGCGCGTGCACCTGCAGAAAAGGCGCTGGAGGACAACCGCCGTCAGCGCTCACCGCTCAAGGCATTTCACTTTTTTGACGCCAGAACAGTCACTTCCCGCCAGTAGAGGCGCCGCCCAAAGCCCTCTTTTGTGGAGCTTAGATCATGCCGGGCGCCGGCGTGTAGCAATTGGCCATATCGTGTAGGCGCGGGCTTGCCCCGCGATAACCGCGCTGCGATTGCTGAACTCGGTCCGTGGCGCCTGGATCGCGGGGCAAGCCCGCTCCCACAAGGGGCCGGTGTGTGCCGGACCCTTGTGGGAGCCGGCAGCACCGGCGATGGATCCTGCGGATGCAACCGAATGGCCGGCGAGATCAGCGCTGCGGGTCGGTGCTTTCGTCCACGCCGGCCTCAGTCTCCAGCTTCAACCGGTCGGCTTTGCTGATGTACTTGGGCTTACTCTTCGGTGCCAGTTTGGCGCTGGCCTTTTTCGCGTGAGCCTGCAGTAACTGTTTGATCTTCTTGCGACGGTTCATCGTTTCACTCGGTGCGTAGGTTTGAGCATGCTGTAGACATCATACGCGGACAAGGCAGCATGCTCGCTATGACGATAACGATCCACGGTGCCTAGCGATCTCATCAAGAAAAGACTGCAACACGCTCGATTCGTGACCCGCGCGCCAGATGAGGCGGGTTCGAGCGCGGGCCACCTTGGGCGGCAGCGGCAACGCCCTTACCAGGTTCTGCACCTGAACAGCCTTGAGCACCGACTGCGGCATAATCGCCACACCTGTTCCCGCGGCTACGCAAGCCGCTATCGCATGATACGAAGCCAGCTCCAGGAACCTGGCCGGGACGATTTCGCAGGTTTTCAGCCAGTCTTCAAAGATGCGCCGGTACGAACAACCCCTGGCGAAGGCGATGATGGTGGAGCCCTGGAGTTCCCGGGCATTGGGCACCGTGCTGTTTTTCGCAACGATCAGGGCAAGTTCTTCAACGAAGGCTTCCTGGCTATCCAGGCCAGCCGTTGTGAACGGATCCGAGACGAACGCGGCCTCGATGTCACCTCGGTGCACCTGGGCAATCAGCGCGTCGGAGGAGCCGGACACCAACTCGATCTGCACGTCGGGAAAGCGCTCATGGAAACTCGACAACAACGGCGGTAGCCTGGCGGCAGCCGTGCTTTCCAGCGTGCCGATTCGCAGCGTGCCCTGCAGTCGACCACGCTTGAGTGCGGTCTCGGCCTCGGTGGAGAGGCGCAGCAGCTTCTCGGCATACTGATGCAGCAGCTTGCCTTCGTCGGATGGAATGAGCTTTCCCCCCTGGCGATGAAACAGCGCCACACCCAGACGCTCTTCCAGGTTCTTCACCCGGGTGGTGATGTTGGATTGCACGCGATTGAGCTGGGCTGCCGCGTTGGTGATGCCGCCATAGTCGACCACTGCCTTGAAGATCTGCAGGGAGTCCAGGTCTAAGTTTCTCATTTCGAGAATCCTGTATACCGATTATTCATTACTAGAGAATCATTCGTCAGCATACACTTCGACGCAACAGGAGGGTTGCAGCAAATGCTGCCCACACGTCGGCAAGCCGGGTCAAGGCTGGAGAGAGTCGCATGCGTAAAATTGGTCTGATTGGTGGCATGAGCTATGAAGGCTCAGCGGTTTACTACAGGGCGCTGAACAAAGGCATCAACAACCGTCTTGGTGGCTTGCACAGCGCCCAGGTGCTGCTGCACTCGGTGGACTTCCAGACCATCGTCGACAAGCAGAAGGCCGGACAGTGGGATGAAGCCGGGCGGCAACTGGCCGATGTGGCGCGTAGCCTTGAAAAGGCTGGCGCTGATTGTGTGATGATCTGCGCGGTGACCATGCACCTGGTAGCGGACGCGGTTATCGCCGCGACACCCCTGCCCTTTATCCATATCGTCGATGTGGTGGCCGAGCGCCTCAAGGCAGCGGGTCATCGCAAGCCGTTGCTGATCGCGACACGCTATACCATGGAGAACGGCTTCTATCCTGCGCGCATGGAGAAGCACGGCATCGAAGTCATGGTCCCCGACGCCGAAGGCCGAGGGCAGATCCACGACATCATTTTCAACGAACTGAGCCTCGGGGTCGTCCGTGAGGAATCGCGAGCGGTACTCGTCTCGCTGATCGAGCAGGCGAAGGCCGAAGGTGCCGACTCGATCATCTTCGGCTGTACAGAGATCTGCCTGATACTGGAGACCGACGCGCTTGCGCTTCCAGGTTTCGACTCGACCGCCATCCATGTGGAAGCGGGCATCGAGTTCGCACTGGGCTCGCGGCAAGCGCTTTAAGGCATGCCTCAGTAGATACTTCGATAGATGCCCTCAACGTCGGCTTCGGTCATGTCCCTGGGATTGCTGTCGATCAAGCGCTTCAACCCATTCACCACGTCCGCCGCCATCGCCGGAATCGAGTCCTCATCGATACCCAGCCTGCCCAGGCGCGTTTCCAGACCGCTGTCGCCAACCAGCGCCTCGATCGCTTCAACGAATGCCTGCGCGGCGCAGTCCTGGTCCTCGAACACCGCCTGCGGCAACAGATGCGCCGCCAGTTCGGCGTACTGCTGTCGGGCCGCCGGCAGGTTGAAGCGGATCATCGGCGCCATCACCAGGGCATTGGCGTGACCGTGGGGGATGTGAAACCGCGCCCCCAACGGGTAAGCCAGGCCATGGATCGCCGCCACCGACGCGTTGACGAACGCCATGCCGGCCATCAGCGAGCCCTGCAGCATCGCCGAACGGGCGGCAACATCGTTGCCGTCGGCCAGCACCTTGCGCAGATTACCGCCCAACAGGCGCAGCGCAGTAGTGGCCAGGCCATCGGAAATGGGGTTCTTGCGCGTGCGGCTGGTGTAGGCCTCGATGGCGTGGACCATGGCATCCAGGCCGGTCGCCGCAGTCACCACAGCTGGCAGGCCCAGGGTCAGCTCCGGGTCGAGCACGGCCACGTCCGGCATCAGTTGCGCCGAATACACGGCCTGTTTGCGCTGCTGGGCATCGGTGATCACCGAGACCCAGGTCACTTCCGACCCCGTCCCTGCCGTGGTCGGCATCAGCACCAGCGGCAGGCGTTGGCCGCGGGCCTTGTCGCTGCCGTAGAGGTCCTCCAGGCGCTGCTCGCTGTTGATCAGCAAGGCCACCAGCTTGGCCGCATCCAGCGAGCTGCCGCCGCCCAGGCCAAGCACGCCATCGGCTTCGAAGGCACGTCCCTGGCTGACCGCCTGCTCGACCACCGCAGCGGGCGGGTCCGCCACCACCTGGTCGAACACGGCGACGGTGCAGCCTGCCGCTTCCAGTGCCGCGCAGGCCTTGGTGGCAAAGCCCAGTTTGACGATGCCAGGGTCGCACACCAGCAGCACCCGGCGGGCCGCCAGTGTGGTGAAGACCTGGCCAATCCCCTGCAAGGCACCCGCCTCACAAACGATACGGGGAACACTTCTGAATTCATGATTCATGGTGGTCTCCTTACAGCACCGAGGCGTAGATGGCCCGGGCGTCTTCACGGCTGACCGGGCGCGGGTTGTTGATCAGCAGGCGCTCGACTTTCATGGCGTCATCGCTCAGCCGATCGAGGTCGGCCTCGCTCACGCCCACCTGCGCCAGGCGCTGGGCGAACGGCATGCGTTCTACCAGCGCGGTCATGAAACCGATAAAGGCATCGCAGGCCGATGCCTGGGTGTCGAAACGCTGGCCGGGCAACACACTGGCCGCCAGTTCCGCGTACAGCGGCTGCGCCGCGCTACGGTTGAAGTTCAGCACCGGCACCAGCACCAGCGCATTGCTCAGGCCATGGGGCACATGGAAATGCCCACCCAGCGGATAGGCCAGCGCATGCACCGCCGCCACCGGGGCGTTGGCAAAGGCCATGCCGGCCAGCATCGAGCCGAGCAGCATGTCCGAACGTGCCTGCAGATCGCCAGGCTCGGCCAGCACCCGATCCAGGTTGCCGGCGAGCAGGCGCAGGGCCTGCACGGCCAGGCCGTCGGAGAGCAGGTTCTTCTTGTGCTTGCTGGTGTAGGCCTCGATGGCATGGACCATGGCATCGACGCCGGTCATGGCGCTCACCGCCGGCGGCAGGCCTACGGTCAGGCGTGCGTCGAGCAAGGCGATGTCCGGGTAGAGCAAGGCGCTGACCACGCCCTTCTTCTCGTGGCTGGGGGTGGTGACGATGGCCACGGCGGTGACTTCCGAGCCGGTGCCGGCGGTGGTCGGTACCTGGATCAACGGCAAGCGCGGGCCCTTGGCCAGGTTGATGCCGTAGATGTCCGTCAGCGCCTGTTCATGGCCACAGAGCAGCGCCACCAGCTTGGCGGTGTCCAGCGAGCTGCCGCCACCCAGGCCGATGACCGCCTGGGCCCGGCAGTCGCGCCCTGCCGCCACCGCCTCCAGCACCGACGCCTCGGGCGGATCGGCCTGCACGTCGCTGTACAGGGTCACCTCGACACCGGCCTCGCGCAGCGCCTGCATCGGCGCCTCAAGCAAACCGGCCCGTTGCAGGCCCGGATCGCTGACCAGCAGCACCCGCTCGGCACCGAGCTCGCGGCACAGGGCGCCGAGGCGCAAGGCGCCATCGACTTCGCAAATCACCCGGGGTGTGGTTTCAAAAGTAAAGTTCGACATGGCGGGTCATCCTGCTCGTACGCTGCCGCGCTCGATGCGGTACAGCGCATCGACCAGGTCAGCGGAATGGGTGTCATCGGATTCGGAGATCAGCACGCACAGGCCTTGCTGTCCGAGCTGGGCGATCACTTCGCTGAGGCGGCGCGACAGTACCGGCGCCACGCCCTCGAACGGCTCGTCGAGGATCAGCAGGCGGTTGCCCGGCATCAGCGCCCGGGCCAGGGCCACCAGCTTCTGCTGGCCGCCGGACAGCTGCATGGCGCGGCGGTCGCGGTACTGGGCGATTTCCGGGATCAGGCTGTAGACCCATTCCAGGCGCTCGGCACTGCCCGCCAGCTTGTTGGCCCACACCGGCAGCAGGATGTTCTCCTCCACCGTCAGCGCCGGGATCAGCCGGCGGTCTTCGGGCAGGTAGCTGATGCCCGCCGCCGCACGCTGGTGGCCCGGCTGCGCACGCAGGTCGTTGCCGGCGAAACGTATCGACCCGGAGGTGGCGTCGAGCAGCCCCATCAGGGTGCGGATCAGGGTGGTCTTGCCGGCGCCGTTATGGCCGATCAGGCCGACCATCTGCCCGGCACCGACATCCAGCGAGACGTTGTGCAGGATCGGCACCGATTCGATGGCGACGTTGAGGTTGCGAATTTCCAGGCTCATGCGGTGGCTCCCTTGTGTGCCCGCTGCCCCCCGGTGACCAGTTCCTGGACCCGGGCGTTGGCCAGTACCGATTGCGGCGGGCCGTCGGCCAGCACTTCACCGCTGTAGAAGGCGAGGATCCGCGACACGTAGCGGCGCACCACATCCATGTCGTGCTCGACGAACAGCACCGTCACCTGATGGCGCGACACCACCTGCATCACCGTGTCCATCAGTTGGGTCTTCTCCTCGGCGCTGACGCCGCTGGTGGGCTCGTCGAGCAGCAGCATCTGCGGGTCGCCGATCAGCGCCATGGCAATATCGATCAGCTTGCGCACGCCTTGCGGCACTGCGGTGACCTTGCTGTCGCGCCAGGAAAGGATGCTGAACTCGCCGAGAATCGCCTCGGCGCGGGCGATCCGCGTGTCATTGCGCAGCGGTCGCAGCAGCGACGGGAACGGCGATTCGGCGGCGGCCAGGGCGATCAGCAGGTTGTCCAGCACGGTCAGTTCCGGGAACAGCTGGGCAACCTGGAACGAGCGCGCCATGCCGGCACGGGTGATCGCCCGCGGCGTTCTGCCGATGATCGACTGGCCGTTGAAGAGGATTTCGCCACGGCTGGGCTTGAGGTAGCCGGTGACCATATTGATGAAGGTGGTCTTGCCGGCGCCATTGGAGCCGATCACCCCCACCACTTCGCCCTTGCTGATGCCGACGTTGACGTTCTTGGCCGCAGTGACTGCGCCGAACTCCTTGTACAGTCCACGGGTTTCGAGAATGCAGCTCATACCTTGGCCTCCACTGCCTTGGCCGCGCGGCCCCGGCCGCTGAACAGGCTCCACAAGCCCTTGGGTAGAAAGACGATGATTGCCAGCAAGGTCACGCCCAGGATCATCTGCCAGCTATGAGGCACCAGCTCGATGGCGTAGGTGCGCACCACGGCGAACAGGATCGCGGCGATGATCGGAGCCGCCACGTGGGCCGTGCCGCCGAGCAAGGCGATGAAGACGAACTCGCCGGAGGTGATCCAGTAGGCCATTTCCGGGTCGATATGCCCGGCGGCCAGGGCCATG
Source organism: Pseudomonas sp. BJa5 (assembly GCF_030272875.2). NCBI lineage: Bacteria > Pseudomonadati > Pseudomonadota > Gammaproteobacteria > Pseudomonadales > Pseudomonadaceae > Pseudomonas > Pseudomonas sp. BJa5. The sequence goes on along the minus strand of NZ_JALRNG020000042.1, from coordinate 41,752 downwards.
AAGCCGCCGCCCAGCGCCGAGACCCCGGCGGCGGCGACGTAGTTCATGTACAGCACCCAGCGCGGCGACTGGCCGAGGTACTCGACCCGCACCTCGTTCTCGCGGATCGCCTCGCACATCGCCCCGGCGCTGCTGCGCCCGTAGCGGTGCAGCAACACCGCCAGCACCGCGGTCGCGGCGACGATGATGACGAACAGCGCCAGCGGTGCCTGGCCCGCCGCCGGGCTCCAGCCGAACAGGGTCCAGGCCTTGACGTTGAAGCCGTCGGTGCTGCCCAGGGCCGGGCTTTTCACCAGCATGCCGTAGAGGATCATCGAGAACGCCAGCGACAGCATGGCGAAGAAGATCTCGCGGTAGCGGGTCATCAGCAGGCCCAGCAGCATCGCCAGCGCCACGGCGGCGGCAACGCCGATCAGCAACAGGGTCGGCAGATCAGTGATGTTCAGGAAGTGCCCGCTCATGCCTACGGCGTAGCCGCCCATGCAGAAGTACAGGCCCTGACCGAAGGTCACCAGGCCCGCGCGCATCTGCATCACCACGCCCTGGACGACCATGGACTTGGCCAGCGCCATGGTCAGCAGGAACACCAGCCATTGCGGCGCGATCAGGCCGCCGAGGGCGAGCACGGCGGCGACGCCGAGCAGAATCAGTTCGGTTTTATCCAGGCGCATCAGATTTTCCTCGCAAGCACGCGGCCGAACAGCCCCTGCGGACGTACCGCCAGGACCAGCGCCATCACGCCGTAGATCACAAAGAGTTCGAATTGCGGCGCGTAGTGCACCGCCGCCGCACGGCTCAAGCCCACCAGCAAGGCGCCGAGGGCGGCCCCTTCGATGCTGCCCATGCCGCCGATCACCACCACGGCGAAGGCCAGCACGATGATCTCCACGCCGATACCCGGCGCCACCGAGATCGCCGGCGCCGTCAGGGCCCCGGCCAGGGTGCCGAGCACGGTGCCGAGGATGAACACCAGGGTGAACACCCGGCGCACGTTGACGCCCATGGCCTGGGCCACTTCGCGGTCATGGATCACCGCGCGCAGCACCTTGCCCTGGTGAGTGCGCTCCAGCCACAGCCACAGGCCAAGGCCCAGCACCAGCGAGACGCCCACCAGCATCAGGTCGTAGTTGGAGACCTTTAGCCCGGCCAGCACGCTGCGGCCCATTTCGGCGTAAGGCTGGTAGGCGAAGTACGGGTTGACGCCCCAGATCATCTTCATGGCGTCTTCGAGGATCAGCAGCAAGGCGTAGGTGATGATCACCATCAGCACTTCATCGCGGCCGTACATGAAGCGCAGCAGGCCGCGCTCGATCAGCAGACCGACCACCAACCCGGCGGCCAGGGCGCAGCCGAGCATCATCAGGTAGCCGACCCACACCGGCCCTACCCCGTTGTTGAAATACCAGCCCACCAGCGAGGCGGCGGCATAGGCACCGATGGCGTAGAAGCTGCCATGGGCCATGTTCAGGATGCGCATGACACCGTAGATGACGGTGAGCCCCGCTGCGACCAGGAACAGCCATGAGGCATAGATGGCGCCGTCGATCAGCACCGCGTAAAGACTCAGCATAAGGTTCTACCTTGGCAAGAGTGGCGGCCGGCAGCGGCCGCCACGATCAGTCAGGTGTGCAACGCGATCAGTTGCACTGCGCGCCAGGGAAACCGGCCTTGATCCAGTCATGGGCGCTGATGCCGTCAGGCGGGGTCACGCACTCGCCGGAGAAGGCGATGACGTTCTGCACGCTGCCTTTCTGGCTGGCTGCGTCGTAGTGGTACTCACCGTAGGCGATGCCCTGCATGGCCTGGTGGCCACCGGCGCGGGCCATCTGCACGGTGCCGGAGACCGATTCGAAGGTGGCGCCCTTGAAGGCCTTGGCCATTTCCAGCGCGGCCGGGATCTTGCCGGGCTCGGCCTTGGCGTTTTCCGCGGCGAATTTCAGGCCGAGGATGGCCTGGGCCATCTTGCTCGCTGGGTAAGTCGGCGCAGCCTTGTAGGCGGCCTGGTAAGCCTGGGTGAACCAGCTGTTCAGGGCGTTCTCGGGGGCGAAGGCACCGAACGGGCCACGACCGCCGATGATCATGCCGTTGGGCGCCTGGTCCTTGTAGCGCGCCAGGGCCGACTCGCCGCAGGTCAGCACCGCGGTGGCGTCTTCGAGCAGGCCGCGGGAGTTGGCCTGGAGCACCAGGGCCTCCATGTCGCCGCCCCAGAAGCTGGAATGAATGATGTCCGGGCGCTTAACCGACAGCGCCGAGATCTCCGCCCCGTACTGGCCCTGGAAGACCTTGGGCATCTGCGACTCGACCACCTGGCTCTTGGGCATGATCTGCGCCATGGACAGGGTGAAGTCGTTCCAGCTGTCCTGGCCCCAGGCATAGTTCTGCTGGATACCGCCGACGCGCACGGCGTCCGGACGGGTCCTGGCCAGGTAACGGGCGGCGCCGATGTTGTCCACGGCCGCGTCGAGGCTGGTGCGGAAGACGAACTGCGGGGTCTTGTCTTCGCTGAACAGCTGCGAGGTGCCGCAATCGTAGAACACGGTCATCGCCCCCAGTTCTTCGGCCACCGGCGCGATCGCCAGGCAGTCGCCGGACGAGATGTAGCCGACCACGGCATCGACCTTCTGGCGCTGCACCAGGTTGCGGAACTCCTCCACCTGCTTGGCAGCCCCGCCGGCCTCATCGATGATCACCATCTCGATCTCGGCGCCGTTGATGCCCAGCTTGTCGTAGGGCGCCGGCAGCTTGCCCTGGTTGAGGCCCTCCACCAGGATCTTGGCGGCGTTGGCCGAAGGCTCGCCGAACGGACCGGCTGCCGGGCCTGAGAGGAAGGTCACCACGCCGATGCGGAACTTGCCGTTCTCGGCGGCCAGTGCTGCGCCGCTGAAGCTGCTGGCAATCCCCGCCGTGGCGATCGCCAGGGCCAGGGGCAGTGCTTTTAGGGAGTGCTGGACGCTTTTCTTATAGTTGTTCATGGTCATTTCCATTGCGGGTTATCGATGCTAAGGGGCGTGCCCCTCGGGGTTACGGACAGAATTGGCGTACCGGCGTGCGCGCGCCGCCGGGTCGGGCGACAGGTCCTGGGCGGAGTACACAGACCAGTGCCCGAGCATCAGTTGCGCAGGCGGGTAGTCGCTGCTGGGTACCGGCGTGCCGACGGCCTGGGCTTGCAGAATCTGGTGGGTGACCGGGTCGATTCGCGAGACGAAACCCGGTGGATCTTCCGGCAAGGCGATCTCCAGCCCTTCCAGGGCGGTGACTAGCGCTTCAGTGTCAGTGGCGCCCCCGGCTTTCTGGCTGGCCCTGGCCAGGGCCATCACGCCGGTGTAGGCACCTTCGGCGGCGTAGGTCGGGTAGCGCCCGGTCAGGGTGTGGAAACGCTCGACGAAGGCGCTGTTGCGCGCGGTCTGCGGCCAGTTGTTGTGATGCCGGGCCGACAGGATCAAACCTGGCGGCGCCTTGTCGCCGAGGGCGACGAGGAAGTCATAGTTGCCCCCGGTATCGAAGTTGGCCAGCCGCGAACGCTCGAACAACCGGGTGCCGGCGGCCTGCTTGACGAAGGCGTGGAAATCGCCGCCCCACAGGGCCGAGACGATGATGTCGGGCTTGGCCTGCTCCAGTGCGGCGATATAGGCCGAGTAATCCGGCTCGTACAGGCGCGGCCACAGCTCGGTGACGTCGTCGAACTGCACGCCCAGTTGGCGCAAGGCTTCGTGCAGGTCATCCCGCGACACGTGGCCGTACTCGTAGTCGGGGCCGATGAAGGCCAGGCGCCGCCAGCCGGTCTTGGCTTGCAGGGCCTTGAGGTAGTGGGCCCCGGCGGCCATGGAGGTCCAGGTATCGTTGGTCACCCGAAAGTAGTAGCGATGACCGTTTTCCAGGGTCATGCGCGACGAGGCATGGTCGGTGCCGATCATCAGCACCTTCTCTTCCCGCGCCAGCTGGCTCACCGCCAGCGCCACACCCGAGGACACCATGCCGCACAGCACCTGTACGCCGTCCTTGCGGATAAAGGCCCGGGCCAGGCTGGCACCGTAGGAGGCCTTGGACTGGTCGTCGTCGATGATCACCCGCATGCGTGGCACCTGTTGCCCGGCCTCACGCTCGGCCTGCAGCTCGCTCAAGGCCACCCGGATGCCGGCGATGCTGTCCTGGCCATAGATCGCCGCCCGCTCGGTCATCGGGTACAGGCAACCCAGGGTCAGGTCGGCTTGCGCGGCCGCAGCGCCCAGTTCGACGCGCCCGGCGTGCGCGCTGCCGGCGTGAGCCAGCAGCAGGCCGTTCAGGGCGACGACAGCGAGCAGGTGAGAAAACGGCAGATGCATAAGATCCCTTGGGGCGTTCGGGGACGCCTCTTGTCGGTTAGCGAAATGGGTTATCGCAAAGGCTGTGCCAGCCTTTGCCGGATGCTGCATGAGATAACACGAAAGCGCTCTGCAACAAGGCTTTGCGTGATGAATGTCGGCGCGTGGAGGACGCCGCGCCAGGCACCGGCGCGGCGATCTGCAAGAAATGTTGAGCGGCTTGCGCTCAGCGCGCGCGAGCGCTTGAGCGGTTAGCGCTCATCGCCGCGCTCAATCCCCAGGCGCTGCAGACGGCGCTTGAGTGCATGCCGGGAAATCCCCAGCAGGTCGGCGGCCAGGCCCTTGTGCCCGGCGCTGCGGCTGAGGGCATCGTTGACCAGTTCACGCTCGGCCCGTTCGAGCTGATCGTCCAGCGCCGACAGCGAGCTGGGCACAGGCTCGGCGGCCTGCAGGTGGGCAGGCAGCTGGGCGCTGCCGATGGTTTGCCCTGGCAGCAGGATGGTCAGGCGCTCGACCAGGTTCTTCAGTTCACGCACATTGCCCGGCCAGCGATGGCGCACCAGGGCGGCGGCGCTGTCTGGCTCGAACACGATGGGCGCGACCTTTTCCTCCCGCGCCTGACGCGCGGCAAAGTGGCGGGCCAGCAACAGGATGTCGTCGCCGCGCTCGCGCAGGGCCGGAATATCGAGGGTGATGACGTTGAGTCGATAGAACAGGTCTTCGCGAAAACGGCCCTGGCGCACATCGTCGGCAAGATCCCGATTGGTCGCCGCCACCACGCGCACATCGGCGCTGCTGGCCTGGCTCGCGCCCACGGCGCGGTAGCTGCCGTTCTCCAGGAAGTGCAGCAGTTTGGCCTGCAGGGCCAAGGGCAACTCGCCGATCTCGTCGAGGAACAGCGTGCCGTTGTTGGCCTGGGTCACCAGGCCGATACGTTTCTGGTGGGCGCCGGTGTAGGAACCTTTTTCCGAGCCGAACAGCTCGGCTTCGATCAGTTGCTCCGGCAGGGCCGCGCAGTTGACCTCGATGAACGGGTGCGCGGCGCGCGTACTGTTGGCATGCAGCGCCTGGGCCACCAGGGTCTTGCCGGTGCCGGACTCGCCCAGCAGCAGGATGCGCGTGGCGGAACTCTGGGCGATCCGTTGCAGCGCGGCCTTGAGGTTGCCCATGGCCTGGCTCTGACCGAGCAAGGCGCCCTGCTCTTCAACGGCAACCACGGCATCGGGCACTGCAAGAGTGCCCTGGATGGTCGCCAGCAGATCGTCCAGCTCGAAGGGTTTGGTCAGGTAGTCGGTGGCCCCGCCCTTGACCGCCTGCACCGCGGCGCGGGTGTCGCCGTGGGCGGAAATCATGATCACCGGCAGCTCCGGCCGGCACTTGCGCAGGCCTTCGAGGGTGGCGATGCCATCCATTCCCGGCAACCCCAGGTCGAGCAGGACGATATCGACCACCACCCGGCTGTCGGCCAGCAACGCCAGCGCCGCCTCGCCACTGTGGACCGCGCGCGGCTGCATGCCTTCGCCACGCAGGGCGTAGCTCAGCGAGCGCACCAGCGCCTCTTCGTCATCGACGATCAGTACATGTATTTCGGACATCGGTCGCTCACTTCGGATAAGTCGCTGCGGGCACGGGAAAATCCAGGGTCACCACCGTGCCTTCGCCCGGGGTACTCGCCAGTTCCATGCGCGAGGCATTGGCTTCCAGCAATTGTTGGCAGATGCTCAGGCCCAGCCCGGTACCGCGGGCCTTGAGGGTGAAGAACGGCTGGCGCACCTGCTGAAGGGCGGCCTCGGGAATGCCGCAGCCCTGATCGACCACGGTCACGGCGACCCGCTCGCCGCAGGGCTGGCCTTCGAGGGCCACGCCCTGCCCCGGCGCGCTGGCTTCCACGGCGTTGAGGCAGAGGTTGAGGAGAATCTGCTGGGCCTGGTCCGGGTCGACCCAGAGCTGCAAACCCGCTTTGCAGTGGCTGGAGAAGCTGATGCCCTTGGCCTCGGCTTCCGGCGCGACCAGCCGCGCGGTGCGCGCGAACAGCCCGGCCAGGTCCACCCCCTGCGGCACGGCCGGACGTGGCCGGCCGTATTCGAGCAGGTCGCTGGTGACATGGGACAGGCGATCGATCTCCTGGCACAGGTCGGTCAGCAGCAGGCGCCTTTCCGCTTCCTGTTCACGCCGCAGCAAGGCCTGCACCGTAGTCTTCATGGTTGCCAGCGGGTTGCGCACTTCATGGGCGACGCCGGTGGCGAAGGTGCCGAGCACCGCGAGGTTTTCCGAGCGCACGGTGCGCTCCATCACATCGGCCAGACGCCCGGCCATGACATTGAAGGCCCGGGTGACCCGGCCGATTTCGTCGTTATGGGCCTGCTCCGGCAGGCGGTAGCCGAGGTCCCCCGACGACAGCTGGTGCGCCCCTTCCACCAGGGTGCCGACCCGCGCGCGCAACTGGCGCGACAAGGTGAAGAACACCACCAGGATGAAGCCGATAAAACCGACCGCCGCCAGGTACAGCCACCAGCGGGCGTCGTCCAGCGGTTTGAGCACCGCCCCTGGCTGCACACTGAAGACCACTTGCCAGCCGGGCAGGATCACCGGGCCTTCGCGCCAGTCGCCCGGTGCCTCGACCTGGCGCCCGGTGGCATCGAGAAAGGCCCCGCCCGGCACCCGCAGCAGCGGCGTGACCACCCCGCCGAGGCCCGAGCTGACCAGCAACTCGGTGAGCGAGGCCAGGCGCAGGTGCAGGCCGATCCGCACGCGGTGATCGAGGCGGCCGTTGCGGATGGTCTTGCGGATCAACAGCCAGCCCGAGCGCCCGGCCTGGGGCAGCGCCGGGCCGATCACCTCGATATCGCCGACAGTCTGCCGCGCCAGGCCGTCGAGCGACCACGCCTCGCGTCCCCAGTACGGCGCCCCCGAGGCCGCCTGCCCCGGCATCACCTTGAGCAGGCGCTCGTTCGGGTCGAAAAACAGCACGCCGTAGAGAAACGGCAATTCACCTTCGAGCTTGAGCAACGCCTCGACATCACCCACTGGCTGCGCCTGGTCGGCAACGAAGTCGGGCATGCTGGGGTGATTGGACAGGGCCGAGAGCTGGTAGAAGCGGTCGTCGAGAAACGACGACAAGCGGTTCGCCGTGGACAGCGCCTGGGCATCGAGGCGTTCGCCGGTCAGGCGATTGAGCAGGTCCTTGGCCAGTTGCTCATAGAGCACCGCCAGCGCAATCAGCGCCACGCTCATGACCAGGATGGAAAGCAGCGTGTAGCGCGCCACCAGGCTGCGACGAGGCCGGGCCAGGCGTCGCCAGAACGCGCTCGCGGGGAGTTCGGTATCCATGGACGTTGTAGTTGTTCTTCATGTGATGCCGGGGAGCATAAGGACCGGGGGTCGGGGTTGTCCATGCTGAAGTGGGTCTGGCGGGTAGAAGTTGTCGGCTCAGGCCCCATAGCTGTCCTCGGCCGAAGGCAGCTGACGGCCAGAAGCGGACATTCCCTGGTTTTCTCCCTCCCTTCGCATTTGAGACCTCTCTCCTGCCAGAGGCTGTCGTTGATTTCTCCGTCCGTCGACCTTGCATAGGTATAGGGGGTATGCCTATCATGCGCACCCTATAGGCAGGGGGTGCTCCATGGGCCATATCGCAGCAAGCAAAGACGATCTTCTCAAACGAGTTAAACGTATCGCCGGACAAATCCAGGCCGTTGAACGGGCATTGGAATCGGATCTCGATTGCGCCAGGACATTGCACCTTGTTGCGGCCACTCGCGGAGCCATCAATGGCTTGATGGAGGAAATCATCGAGGACCACGCGCGGGAACATGTCGCCAACCCTGCGCTCAGCGAAGAAGAGCGTAACAAGGGCGTCGAAGAACTCCTTGAAGCCATTCGCCGTTACTCCAAGTGAACGTATCCAGGCATACCCCCATGAGCAGCCCTACCCTCAAACATGCACACGACCATGTGTTCCTCGGCTCAGCGCACGATGAAAATGCCAAGCGCACGCTTTGGGTTGTGGCACTGACCGTTTTGATGATGGTTGGTGAGATCACCGCCGGCTATATCACAGGTTCGATGGCGTTGCTGGCCGATGGCTTTCACATGGCAACGCATGCTGGCGCATTGAGTATCGCGGCGGCCGCTTACGCATACGCAAAGCGCCACGCTTCCAGCCAGCGATACAGTTTCGGGACCGGGAAGGTCGGAGACCTGGGCGGATTCGCTTCAGCGCTGATTCTCGGTATGGTTGCCCTGGGAATTGGCATTGAGTCTGTCATGCGCCTGTTGCAGCCAACGGACGTCCAGTTCGGCACCGCCACGCTCATCGCGATTGCCGGCTTGATCGTCAACATTGTCAGTGCCCTGCTGCTGGGCCACGGACATAGTCATGGGCACGACCATGATGATCATGACCATGCCCATCACGGCAACGACAACAACCTGAAATCCGCCTACGTCCACGTCATCGCCGATGCGCTGACGTCGGTCCTGGCCATCGTTGCCCTGCTCGCCGGCCAGTATCTCGGTTGGCTATGGCTGGACCCGCTCATGGGCATCGTCGGCGCCATCGTTATCGCGCGTTGGGCCTGGAGCTTGATGGGGGCTACCGCAGGTGTGCTACTGGATCAGACAGATGCCCACGTTGCCGAGGAAATCCGCGAGTTGGTTGAGAAGCCGGGAGATGTCACCATCACCGACTTGCACGTCTGGCGGGTTGGACCACAGGCCCATGCGGCCATTGTCAGCGTTCTTGGTGAGGCACCTGCGAACACCAACAGCATTCGTGAACGTCTCACGCCGGTTCACGAAATCCGCCATCTGACGGTCGAATTTCGACCGGTCTGATGCAGCGTTTCCCCACCATCACTTGCGAAGAAACCCATTGTGAGTTCATGAGGCGTCCCCCTCAAGCTGAACATGTCGGCACGCCGTGAACAGCGCCAGATCGTAGATGATCTTGAGCACACCGCAGGCGAGCAGCGGCGCCGTGAGCCAACCCAGCCCAATCAACCCACTGGCGATGGTCGGGGCAATGGCTGCGGCGAGACTGCGCGGCACCGCCGTAAAACTCGCGGCAGCTGCCCGCTCGGCAGGCGTGACAACGGCCATGACAAAAGCACTGCGCGTGGGTACGTCGAGTTGCGACAGCGCGCTACGCAGTAACAGCATGAGCAATGCGAGCGGCAATGATGGCATGAAGGCTGCCGCGATCAGGCACAGGCTCGATGGGATGTGTGTGAAGACCATCGTGTTCAGCAGGCCGATCCTGCGCGCCAGTGGTGCTGCTGCCAATTGAGACCCGGCACTCAGCAATCCGGTGCAGAAAAAGAACTGCCCGGCAGCGCCGATCGAAAGGTCGAACCGCGCCATGAGCCAAAGTGTCAGTAGCGCGTTGACGACCAGTCCACCGGCGAATGCATCGACGCTGAAGAGTAGCGCGAGGCGCACGACAATCCACTTCGATGGCCCAAGCGATGTTCGAGCGGTGGTCGCCGCCGGGTGCGTGGGCACGTGTCGGTACAGCGCCAGGATCGCCAGCCCCGACAGCGCATAGAGGACGAACATGCCACGCATGGCCGAAAGCGCGGCGACGCCGAAATGAGCCGCGATCCAGTCGGGTGCTCCCGCCAGCAGGGCACCCAGAGCACCTGAGCATGCGCCGACGAGGTTGTAGCGTGCAAAAAGTGACGTGCGTGCTTGTGCCTCGGACGCTTCGGCCAGGCACGCGTGCTCGATAGGAAGGAACATGCTGACATCGCCCGCACTTGGATTCATCGTACCGAGGAATGCCACCACCAGCAGGGGCCAAAGCGTCGAGAAGGTGGAAAAGCCGATACCCGTTGCGGTCATCACCAAGGCCGCGATCAACAGCAACGACCTGCGCGAAAATCGATTGCCCAGCATTCCGACCACCATGGTGGCGATAGCGGAACCGAGCAGCGTTGATGTGCTGATCAGTCCGACCGATAAAGTCGACATGCCAAGCGCCAGAAGGTAGGCCGGAAGCAGCACCGCAATGTAACCATCACAAAAGCCACGCAGGCTCCTGGCCGCAAGCAGCCGCCATACGCCAGCCTCGACGCCCGCTGGCGCGAGAGTCAAGAGGCGAGTGAAGCGTGGAGTCATTGCGAAACCTCCCATGTGCACTCGTGATTTGAATGCGGGTTACAGCCTGCCCAGATAAACACTATAGTAGATGTAGAAACATAATACGTTGAGTACTCTACATGTTTATATGGCATCTACTGGTGCTTGGCCTTCCCACGGCAAACTCGACCGAGCGCATGCGCGCCTGGCGGGCACTCAAAGCCTGTGGGGCAGCGGTTCTGCGCGACGGTGTCTATCTGCTGCCCGAGCATGTCGCTGGTCTGGAAGCCCTCGAAGAGATCGAGCGAGAGGTGCTTGCCATCAATGGCACGGCCTACCTGTTCTCGATCAACGAGCCCGGCGAGCGGTTCATTGCGCTGTTCGACCGTAGCGGGGAGTACGCCAAGCTACGGGACGATATCGCCGTTTGCCTCGGTCAGCTGACTGGCGGGAACGCCCTGCAAACTGCACGGCAAGTCCGCAAGTTGCGCAAGGCGTTCGCCCAGATTACCGCCATCGACTTTTTCCCCAACGCACAGAAACAGCAGACCGACTCGGCACTCCAGGTGCTGGAAACGGCCATCAGCCGTGCGCTCTCCTCGGACGAACCCGCCAGCCATGGGGAGCCCATCGCAGCACTTGTCCAGGGGGATTTCCAGGGGCGGCGCTGGGCGACGCGTAAACGGCCGTGGATCGACCGCCTTGCCAGTGCCTGGCTGATCCGTCGCTTCATCGACCCGACGGCGCACTTCCTCTGGCTGGACTCCCCGCACGACTGTCCACCCGATGCACTGGGCTTCGACTTCGACGGCGCCACCTTCAGCCATGTCGGACAGCGCGTCACCTTCGAGACCCTGCTGGCCAGTTTCCAGCTCCAAAGCCCTGCCCTGAATCGCATCGCCGCCGTCGTGCACTACCTGGACGTCGGTGGCAGCCAGCCTACCGAGGCATCGGGTATCGAACGCGTCCTGGCCGGGCTGCGGGAAAGCATGCCGGATGACGACCAGCTTCTTCAGGCCGCCAGCAGCATCTTCAATGGCCTGCTGATCGCCTTCGCAAACGACGAGCAAAACAATGACTGAATCCACTGTACATGCCACCGAGAAGGTTGCCTGCGCTAGAGCGCCCATCGGCCTGTTCGAGGCGTTCCTGTTCTGGCTGAAGCTGGGATTCATCAGTTTCGGTGGCCCGGCGGGACAGATTTCGATCATGCATCAGGAGTTGGTCGAGCGCCGGCGCTGGATCAGCGAACGGCGGTTCCTCCATGCCCTGAACTACTGCATGTTGCTACCGGGGCCGGAAGCTCAGCAGCTCGCCACCTACATCGGCTGGCTGATGCATCGCACCTGGGGCGGCGTGATCGCCGGCGCCCTGTTCGTACTGCCGTCACTCTTCATCCTGATCGGCCTGTCATGGATCTACGTCGCCTTTGGCGAAGTGCCGGTAGTGGCTGGCATTTTCTACGGCATCAAGCCTGCCGTGACCGCCATCGTCATTCATGCGGCCCACCGGATCGGCTCACGGGCCCTGAAGAATGCCTGGCTATGGGCCATGGCCGCGGCCTCCTTCGTTGCCATCTTCGCGCTCAACGTGCCGTTCCCGATCATCGTGCTGGTGGCCGCCATCGTGGGCTATATCGGCGGACGGCTACTGCCGAACACGTTTGTCATCGGCGGTGGACATGGGGCAGCGAAGGCCAGCTACGGCCCGGCGCTGATCGACGACGACACCCCGACTCCCGAACATGCGCGCTTTCGTTGGCGGCATTTGCTGCGCCTGGTCGTGATCGGGGCCGCCCTCTGGATGCTGCCTATGGGGCTGCTGACCGCCTCGTTCGGTTGGCACGGAACACTGACGCAGATGGGCTGGTTCTTCACCAAGGCAGCCTTGCTTACCTTCGGCGGCGCCTATGCGGTGCTGCCCTATGTCTATCAAGGGGCGGTCGGCCACTATGGCTGGCTGTCCCCCTCTCAGATGATTGATGGCCTGGCCTTGGGCGAAACCACGCCGGGGCCGTTGATCATGGTGGTGGCGTTCGTGGGTTTCGTCGGTGGCTACGTCCAGCCGATAGTTGGCGCCGAGCACCCCTTCCTCGCCGGGGCGATGGCCGCGACCCTGGTCACCTGGTTCACCTTCCTGCCGTCCTTCCTGTTCATCCTCGCCGGCGGCCCGCTGGTGGAGTCGACGCACAACGAACTGAAATTCACCGCGCCACTGACCGGTATCACCGCTGCCGTCGTGGGTGTGATCCTCAACCTGGCGCTGTTCTTCGGCTATCACGTGCTCTGGCCGAACGGCTTCAGTGGTGCCTTCGATTGGCCGTCGGCGCTGATCGCCATCACGGCGGCGGTGGCCCTGTTCCGCTTCAAGCGCGGCGTCATCCAGGTGCTGCTGACCTGCGCCCTGGCGGGCCTGGCGGTACATTTGCTGCGCGGTTGACAGCCGCTGCCGGCCAGTCCGACTGGTCGGCTCAGCCATGATCTATCGCTTCGTGCAGGAGGTGTGCAATGAAACAGGCTGATCGCCCGCTACAAGGGGCAACAATCCCCTCGCAGGGGTACCCCTCATGCGATCGCGTTTACTCAAAGCAACTCAATACCGAATCGCCGCACGAACAGGGCGAACAGCCCGAAACTCACCATCGTAATGAGGATGCAGCCGATCAAAGTCGGCCAGAACCCTAGCCGGGGAAGCAGCAGCGGAAACGCCAGGAACATGGGAAGTGTCGGCACTACGTACCAGAATGTGTACCACGCATGGTTCGCAATCTTTTCCTGGCTCTGATGTTCGGCGTAGAGCCAGATCAGAGTCAGTACAGTGACCAGCGGAAGCGCCGCCACCAGACCGCCCAACTTGTCGCTGCGTTTAGCCAGCTCGGACACCAGAACCACGATTCCAGCGGTGAGGAAGTACTTGGTGATGATCCAGGCCATATCACCTCCCGATCGAAAGTTGAGGCGGTTATTTACTTCGAAGACGTCGAAAATCATATCCTCCCACAGGCACCGGTATGGCGTGTGTTGTCTGGATTGCGACCGCTCTGCAATTGATCGCACGCTTCGCAGTGTTCTTGATGGTCGATGCCACGTATAAAACCCCTTGAGTAAATCTAACTGATTTACAATGCCATCCCTTTGGCCGTGGCTGTCATTTCGTGGATGCCCTGTCGCTTGTCCATCAATACCTGACCGAGTGGGTGATCACCCCCGTCACCGAGCAGTTTCTCGGTATTTTCAATGTGAACGGCCGTTTCGGGGTCTTGTTCCTTTGCATCTCCTATGGCGTCGCCTATGGCCTGTTCCGCTTCAGAAAGCAGCGCGGCCTCAGCGACGCCCATTCGTTCTGGCAATTCGTTGGCGGCAGCCGGGTACATCTGCATCCCTCGGCGCTGCTGGATTACCGCTACTACTTCGTGCGCGCCATCCTCAAGGTCGCGCTGGTGCTGCCCATCGTTCATCTGGTCGACCCCTACATCCTGAGCTCCGGCGATTACCTGGCCTTTTTCAGCAACCTCTGGGGCGCGCGCCCGCGCCTGGGCGAGAACCTCGCGCTGTCCCTGCTCTACGGGCTGGGGGTGTTCCTGCTCAAGGACTTCATCCATTACTGGGCGCACCGGGCCTTTCACTGCCGCTGGCTCTGGGCCTTTCACAAGGTCCATCATTCGGCGCCGGTGCTGGTCCCGCTGACGGCGAGCCGGGTGCATTTCGTGGAGAAGATCGTCGAGAAACTGAGCACCAGCATGTGCATCGGCCTCTATGCCGGTTGCTTCTGGTACGCCTGCGGCGGCGAGATCAGCCGCTATACCCTGTTCGGCGTGACTTACCTGGTGTTCATCTTCAACAGCCTGGCGGCCAACCTGCGCCATAGCCATGTCTGGCTGTCGTTCGGCCCACAGCTCGAACATATAGTGAACAGTCCGGCCCAGCACCAGATCCATCACAGTGACGCGCCGCGCCATTTCAACCGCAACTTCGGCACCAACCTGTCCCTCTGGGACTGGATGTTCGGCACGCTCTATGTCACCACTTCAAAGCCTGAGAACATCCGCTTCGGCACCGGAGAACAAGACCACCAGCGTTACCTGACGGTCTATAGCTTGATCGTCACGCCCTTTATCGAAACAGCCCGTAAGCTTCTGAAGAAACGCCATCGCAAGGCTGTGCTCGGAGCGTCCGAAGCGCCCTATCCATAGCTTTACGCAGAGGAACGACACGAGGCAAGCCACCGGCATTCACCCGTGGCTTGCCTTGATGCATCAAGGGGTGACGATGTTGAACCAGAAGTCGAAGTTGTCCATGTAGCTCATCAACTCCTCAAGTTTGCCCTCGTTGCCCTCTACCTTCAGATCGCCCTTGCCGGTCGCATCCTTGAGCGTGGTCTGCTTGAGCATCAGGTTGTTCAGGGTGTCGCGGGTCAAGGTGATGGTCGCGTCTGCGTCCTTCGCTTGCACGCCTTCGGTGTGGTTGAGTACACCGTTGACCATTTCCAGCGTGTACTTCTGCTTGAGGTCGGTGAAGTCCAGGTTCAGGGTGATGTGCTTGTCAGCCACCTCAGGCCCTTTCAGGCGCATGGCCAGGTAGTCGAAGAACAGGTCCAGGTCCATCGCCTTGACGGTGTCGGGGCTGGCGGTATCGGGGGTTGGCAGTTTCTGAACGCCGTTGCGCAGCTCCTGGGCGCCGGTCAGGTAGAAGTTGCGCCACGGACCGCTCTCGGCCTGGTAGCCCAATTGCTCCAGGGCGTCGGCCTGCATGTTCTTCGCCGCCTGGTTGTTCGGGTCGGCGAAGACCACATGGTTGACCACCTCGGCCACCCAGCGGAAGTCGCCCTTGTCGTAGTACTCCTTGGCCTTTTTCAGCACGGCGTCGGCGCCGCCCATCATGTCGACATAGCGCTTGGCCTCCTCCTCTGGCGGCAGCTCCCACAAGGTCGCGGGGTTGCCGATGAACCAGCCCAGGTGCAGCACGTAGGTCGCCTTGACGTTGTGGTTCAACGAGCCGTAGTAGCCGCGGTTGGAGAAGCGGTTGGCGATCGACGGCGGCAGTTTCACCTGCTCGGCGATCTCGGTCATGGTGTAGCCCTTGTTGGCCAGGCGCAGGGTTTCGTCGTTGATGTAGCGGTACATGTCGCGCTGCGACGACAGCTGATCCTTGACCTCCTTGTTACCCCAGACCGGCCAGTGGTGCATGGCGTACATCACCTGTACGTCGTCGCCCCACATCTTCAGCGCTTCGTTGAGGTACTTGGACCACGGCAGCGGCTCGCGGATTTTCGCGCCCCGCAGCGAGTAGGTGTTGTGCAGGGTGTGGGTGGAGTCTTCGGCCGTGTTCAGGGCCTTTTTCTCCTTGATGTAATAGAGCATCTCGGCCGGCGCCTCGCTGCCCGGCGCATAGAGGAACTCGTAGGTAAGGCCGTCGATCACATGCTTCTCGCCGGTCTTCTCGATGATGTCGGTCGGCGGGATCAGGGTCACGGTACCGGCGGAAGTGGTGGTACCCAGGCCTGCACCCAGCTGGCCGGTCTCGTTCGGCGGCAGCAGGTTGCCGTACATGTAGCTGGCGCGCCGGCTCATCGCGGTACCGGCCATCACGTTTTCGGCCACTGCATGCTCGAGGAAGCCCTTGGGTGCGTAGATCTTGACCTTGCCGGCCTTGACGTCCTTCTCGTCCACCACGCCGCGCACACCGCCGTAGTGGTCGACGTGGCTGTGGGTGTAGATCACCGCCACCACCGGTTTTTTCGGGCGGTGCTTGAAGTAGAGGTCCAGCGCCGCCTTGGCGGTTTCACTGGAGATCAGCGGGTCGAAGATGGTGATGCCTTCCTTGCCTTCGACGATGGTCATGTTCGACAGGTCGTAGTTACGCACCTGGTAAATGCCGTCGGTGACTTCGAACAGCCCGGAAATATTGATCAGCTGCGATTGCCGCCACAGGCTGGGGTTGGTGCTGGCCGGTGCCGTCTCGCCTTCCTTGATGAACCCGTACTTGTTCGGGTCCCAGATCATGTTGCCGTTCGGGCCCTTGATCGGCTCGGAGGGCAGCGGCGCGATGAAGCCTTTGTGCGCCAGTTCGAACGAGGTCTTGTCGTTGAACGGCAGTTCCTTGAGCAGTGCGTCGTTGGCAGCCTTGGTGGCTTCGGTTGCGGGCTTGGGCGATTCGGCGGCCCAGGCGTGGGTGGTCATGGCGATTGCCGCTGCAAGCAGGACCGAGGTGCTGAGCTTCCAGATTCCAGTTGATGCATTTTCTGCCTTGAGGGACGACGTTCGAGCGATGGACTTCATGTAAAGCTCCTTCTTGCGTGATGCGCCGTACCCTTCGAGGCAACTGCCAGCGTAATGTGTTCTGACGTGTTTTCCATCCCAGTTGCAGGCATGGCTGGTCTGCCTGCAGGTGACAGTAATGACGTGGGAGACGTTGTCCAGTCCGGCCGTTGCTGGATGAAGTGGCCGCTGGCATTAGCTAGAAGGAGACTAGTAGTGAACCTTGGGTATGCAACTTCTTGGATCCAGAATCTGCGTTTCACTTCTCATTTCGTTACGGGTGGCGCCTGCGCGGGCGCATCTTCGAAATCAGAAGTTGGCGCAGCCTGGCTTATGCCATCGCGGGGCAAGCCCGCTCCTACTTTTGCGCTTCATGTGCGTCATTTCAGGCGCCGCAGATCGCGACTTCAGGAGGCCGAGTGGAACCCTTGCGTAGTGGGGCGACGGCCATGGATGGCCGGCGAGCGCCGTAGGGCCAGGGACGGCCCTTCGGCGCGCCCCCGCGGGAGCAAGGGTGTAGCGAGGGGACCCGGAGCGCAGCGTAGGGCCGGATGCAGGAGCAAGCGGTTTTGCCTACTTTTTCCAAGAAAAAAGTAGGCCGCCGTAAAGGCGGAAGGGGCCGGCAGCGTCGCTGCATGAAATAGATAAGCTCACAGCCCCAGCGACCCAACCCAACCCAAGGACCATACCCCAGGATTCCGTGAAAAACCAAAAAAGCGCTGAAACCCACGGGTGGCGTGGGCTCAGCGCAAGGCACAAAGGCGCGCCTCAACGTTCCATGACATAGGTACCAGGTGCGGGGCACAGCGGTGGGTACTTGCGCGAGCCGCACTTCTTCGGCGCCGGCAGGCTGTCGCCCGAGCGCTGCCCGATCCATTCACGCCAATGCGGCCACCAACTGCCCTGCTGGCGCTCCCCGGCGTTCTGCAGCCAGTCTTGCGGGGTTTCGGCGGCGGCAGGCGCCGCGTAGTAGAACGACTTGGGATTGCCCGGCGGGTTGACCAGGCTTTGCAGGTGGCCGGCGTTGGACAGCACGTAGGTGGTGTCCTCGCCAAACAGCCGGGCAGTACCGTAGCAGCCCTGCCAGGGGGTGATGTGGTCGGTGGTGCCGCCAATCACATAGGCACCCACCTGTACCTGGGTCATATCAATCGACTCGCCGGCAATCTCCAGGGCGCCCGGGTTGCTGTAGGGGTTCTGCTGGATCAGGTCGAGGTAGTCCGCGTGCAGCTGGGCGGGCAGTCGCGTGGTGTCGTTGTTCCAGGCCAGGATATCGAAGGCCGGCGGCTTGTTGCCCAGCAGGTAGTTGTTGACCCAGTAGTTCCAGATCAGGTCGTTGGGCCGCATCCAGGCGAACATGCGGGCCATGCCCTGCCCGCTCAGCACGCCCTTGCGCCGGGAGCTGGCCTTGGCCGCGCGCAGGGCGGACGGCGTGGTAAACAGCCCCAGGGTGGTGTCGTCCAGCGCCGAAGGCATGTCGAGCACGCACACCGCCCAACTGGTGTTGGCCACCTTGTGGCCTTCGCCACGGGCCGCCAGCCAGCCCAGGTAGGCCGCCAGGGTGATGCCGCCCGAGCAGGAGCCCCACATGTTCACATCGGGGCTGCCGGTGATTTTGCGTGCCACGTCCACCGCCTGGTCGAGGCACAGCGCGTATTCGGACAAGCCCCAGTCGCGGTGCTCGCGGGTGGGGTTGCGCCAACTGATGATGAAGAGGTTCACGCCGCTGTCCTGAATCCACTTGATCAGGCTTTTTTCCGGCGACAGGTCGATGGCGTAGTACTTGTTGATCTGCGGCGGCGACATCACCAGGGGCCGGGTATAGACATTTGCGGTGGTGGGCGCGAATTGCAGCAGCTCGAACATCTCGTTGCGAAACACTACGTGGCCCTTGGCCGTGGCGATGTTTTCCCCGACCTTGAACGGCGTGCTGTCGACCTGTTTCGGCAGCCCACGGTTGGTCAGCATATCCTCGCCGAACTGGCGCATGCCCCTGGCCAGGCTCATGCCACCGGTGTCGACCAGCTTGCGCAGCGCCGCCGGATTGGCCAGCGGCGAGTTGCTCGGTGCCATGGCGTCGGCCAAGAGCGCTGCGACGAACCGCGCGCGGCTCTTTTCCAGCGGGGCAAGGTCGGTGGATTCGATAAAGCGGGTCAGTTCACTCTGGCCCGCCAGGTAGCTCTGCAGCAGCGCGCGCAGGAAGGCGTTGGATTGCCAGGCCGGATCGGCGAAGCGCTTGTCCTTCGGGTCCGGGGCGATGCTGGAATTGCCACCGACGATACCGCGCAACTCTTTGAGATAGCCGCTCAGATGAGCGCCAGCCTTGAGCGGCGACTTGCCCACGGCCTTGAGCAGGTAACCGGCGGAACTTGCCAGGTCCGCCACGCGCACGCTGACCAGCGGATTGCCCGCAATCGTCTGGTTGCTGGCCGTGACGATCAGCTCTTGTTGCTCGGTGTTGCCTGGGAGATCACCCTCCTTGCGAGCGCGACGCTTGCGGGCGGTGGCCGAGGGGCGCTGGGTGGGGGTTGCAGTCTCGCTCGTTCGGGTGGATCGGCTCATGTCGGTTCTCGTGCTGCCGGGTGCTGTGCCCGGTTGTGTTGTTTTTTCACCGACTCTAGCGCGCAGCGCGTGCGGCCACATTTCATCGCACGACAGCAAATTCTCATTTCATGACAAGGGGGATTCGTCAGCCGACGAGCTGAACGGGTGGCCTACAGGCCAGGTGAATCGACCACGCTTCTACAGGTAGCCTCCAACTAGCAGCTTCTGGCTGTCGCGAAGGGCAGCAACCGACTGTGGATTCAACCGATCGATGCAACACACGGGTCGTTCAACCCTCTTTGAATACGGCCATCAATTCCGTCAGAAACGCATTCATCAGATCGCTCTGCCGGGCTGAGCGCCGAATCGCTGCGTGAAAACGCACCTCGAAACGTAACTGCTCCGGATTCAGAGCGCGCAGTTGGCCCAGCTCGACATGCCGCGCCGCATAATGTTCCGGCAGGAAGCCCAAGTGCTGGCCGGACAGGATTAGCAGCGCGTTGCCGTCCATGCTGTCGGTGAGGGCGGTGAGACGGTCGATTGAGGTGGGCGCCGGCAATTCCGGCAGCGGATGGCTGGACCAGACCCAGTCGTGTTCGGCCACCACCTCTTTGTCGAGCGCACCAGCCTCCCGATACAGCGGGTGAGAGGAGCCGCAATAGGCAAGCTGGGTTTCACGAAACAGTGGAAAATAGTCGAGGTTGTCGAGGCGCCGCCAGAAGTAACCGATGGCCAGGTCCAGGTGGCCGTTGACGAGTTTTTCTTCGAGCAGGGCGGATGACAGTTCGGCGAACTGGAAGTACAGCCCTTCTTGGCGGCCTCTCATGCGCGAGATGGCCAGGGCGATCTTCTTGTTGGCCAAGGGGTCGATCTGGCCGAGCAGGCCGACGTTGAGCGTACCTGAATGGGTGCGGTTGATCTGCTGGACTTCCAGGCGAAAGCCTTCTGCGGCCGCCAGCAGGCGGCGTGCGGCGTCGAGGAACTGGCTGCCCTTGGGCGTCAGGGAGAAACCGGCCCGGCCACGCTCGCACAGGCGAAAACCCACTCGGGTCTCCAGCGAAGCCAGCTGCGCGCTGATGGTCGGTTGAGTGGTGTTGAGCGCGATCTGCGCGGCCGAAATTCCGCCGGACTCCACCACCGCGAGGAAGACGCGAATTAAGCGGATATCCAGCTCGGATACGTTCCCCAGCATAGGGCTCCCTTGAGGTCGTCTTATATAGACGGCGGTCTATGTAAACAGTTGATGGGCGCTATTTTACGCTTCCGGTCATCACCCTAAATTGCATCGGCGACGGCGTGGTTTGATCAAGGAAGGCAACAATGACGGGCACCTAATAATAGGCCGCCTGCGCAGTGTCAACCACAAGCGTTCGACGCCAGCCTTGTTTTACATAGGTGGCAGCGATGTTTGCCTGGGTTATCAGGGAACCTGCCGACAGCGTCACTACAAGAACAATATCTCGCTCGTAACAGAGCGCAGGAGTATCCCATGTCAGGGTCCACCCATCCCGCCCAGGCGGTCGAGGCTGATACCAGCCTGGCGATCGAGAGCCACTCGATCGACTACATCCCCGAGTCCGAGCGCCATGCCCGACTCAGCAGCCAGGGGCCGTTCTGGTTTCTCGGCAACTTTCATTTCTTCACCATTTCCATCGGTTTCGTTGGCCCCAGCCTTGGGCTGTCGGCTCTGTGGACGCTGCTGGCCGGCGCGCTGGGTATCATGTTCGGCACGATTTTCATGGCCTTCCATGGCTCGCAAGGCCCGGAGATGGGCCTGCCGCAGATGATCCAGTCGCGTGCGCAGTTCGGCTATCGCGGGGTGGTGATCGCGTTGCTGGCGACCTTGTTCGTGTTCGTCGGGTTCAACGTGGTGAACGTCACGCTGATCATGGATGGCCTGAACAGTGTCTTCGGACTGCCGCCGATTCCGGTGGCCGGTGTGCTCTTCGCGGTCAGCGCGCTGTTGTCGATCTTTGGCCACGACATGATGCACAAGGCGTTCAAATGGGCGCTGATGCTGACCCTTCCGCTCTATGCCCTGGTGTCCGTTGCCCTGCTGTTCGATGCGGGGCAGGACGAGGCCGCCACGCCGGCCGGCCTGGGGTTCAACTGGGTCGCCTTCGTCACCCAGTTCGCCATCGCCGCCAGCTACAACATTTCCTACGCGCCCTATGTGTCCGATTACTCGCGCTACCTGCCCAAAGACACCAGCCGGACCAGGCTGATCATGGCGATTTTCCTTGGTGCCTCGCTGTCCGGTGTGTGGATGATCGGCCTCGGTGCCTGGCTGGCGCAGCAGCTGCAGGCCGCCGATGTCTTCGCGGCGCTGGACCGGGTCGGTAGCGCCCTGGTGCCGGGGCTGGGCCATGTGCTGGTGCTGGTCTCGGTGGTAGGCGTCCTGCCGGTGATCGCGCTCAACACCTACAGTGCCATGCTGACGTTGCTCACCGGGATCGACTCCGTTCGCCGCATCACCCCCACGCCGCGCGCACGGGTGCTGTCCATTCTGGCCATTTCCCTGGTGCTGATGGCCGGCGTCGTGGCCATTCGCGGCAACGGCATTTCCATCCTCAATACCTTCCTGGTGCTGATCCTGTATTTCCTGGTGCCCTGGACCGCCGTGAACCTGGTGGACTATTTCTTCGTGCGCAAGGGCCGCTACGCCATTGCTCATTTCTTCACCCCAAAAGGTATCTACGGGGCGTGGCAACTGCGCGGCATCGCCGCCTATGCCGTGGGCTTCGTGTGCATGATCCCGTTCTTCTTTATCAGCGATGTCGCGGCCGGCAAGGAAGTATACGTCGGGCCGATGGCGCGCCTGCTGGGTGGGGTGGATATCGCCTGGCTGGTGGGGCTGCTGGTGTCGGGCCTGACCTACTTCAGCCTCGCTCGGTCCCTCGATCTGGACAGCGAGTGGCGCGTCATCGACGCCCTCGGCGACTGTAACCTCCCCTCCATGCCGCGCGGTGGCGCGGACCCGAAACAGTGAAGAGCAGAACAAGGAGTACCTCCCAGTGAGCGTATCGAATAACGTCAAGGTGGCCTGCTGCCAGTTGGCGCCGAAAATCGGCGACCTTGCGCACAACCGCCGGATCTGCGAGCGCGCCATCCGCCACGCCGCGCAGCAGGGGGCGCGGGTGGTGGTGCTGCCGGAGCTGGTGCAAAGTGGCTACCTGTTCCATGACCTGGCCGAGGCGCTGGCACACGCCGAAGCGCTGGACGGGCCGACTTTGCAGCTGTGGCAGGCGCTGGCCCTCGAGCTGGATATCGTCATCGTCGGTGGTTTCTGTGAGCAACTGGATCAGCAGCGGGTCGCCAACAGCGCCGCGCTGGTGGATTCCAGCGGCCTGCGCGTGGTGTACCGCAAGGCCCACCTGTGGGATGGCGAACACGCCATCTTCACCCCCGGCAGCGAGGCGCCGCCCGTGGTGGAAACCGCCGTCGGACGTATCGGCGTGATGATCTGCTACGACATTGAATTCCCGGAGTGGGTACGTCTGCCGGCACTGGCCGGGGCCGAGCTGATCTGCGTCCCGGTGAACTGGCCGGATGGACCGCGTCCGGCGATCGAGCGGCCAAACGAAGTGGTTCGGGTGCAGGCCAATGCGTCAGTGAACCGCGTCTTCATCGCTGCCTGCGACCGGCATGGCCAGGAGCGCGGTATGAACTGGGTGCAAGGCTCGGTGATTGTCGATGCGGACGGCTATCCCGTGGCAGGGCCGGCCGAGGCCGCAGGCGAGCAGATCCTGGTCGCGACCCTGAGGCTGGGCGAAGCGCGCAACAAATACATCAGCCGGCACAACCACTTGCATCAGGATCGTCGCCCCGAACTGTATAGGGCAGGCGGGCTGCTGGAGCAGGTTGCCAACGGCTGACCGGACAATGATGCCTGCGCGGGCGCGCAGGCTTTCGTGACACGTCGATTCAATCAATTTCTTTCAAGGGTGTGAGTTGTGAACAAACTCATCTGCTCCGTACTCGCTTGCGCGTCGTTTTTCCCGCTAACCGGTCATTCAACACCGCTGGGCGATGATTATTCGTTGTCAGGAAGCCTCGGCGTCTACAGCGAGTATCGTTCACGAGGTCTGTCCCAGACACTGGGAGACCCGGCGGCGCAGGCCACCGCGACCTTGCTGCACAACGACACGGGCCTCTATGCCGGCGCCTGGACGTCGAACGTGGACTTCGGTTACGACCTCAAGACGCGCCAGGAACTGGACTACTACGCCGGCTGGTTTTACCCGATCAATGACAATGTCAGTCTCGATACGGGCTACGTGAAATACACCTACCCCAAGGAAAGCCGGCTCAACATGAGTGAGTGGTACTCGATGCTGACGGTTTATGGTTTCAAGGCTGCGCTGTACTACTCCAGCGATGCCGCCATCGGCGGCCGCGAGGAGCAGTCGACGCTTTACAGTTATGTGGGTTATGCGGCCCAGTTGCCTTACGAGACAGGGCTGGAGGTGAGGTATGGGGTCAACGACTACAAGGACTCGGTGTGGGTCGATAACAGTGGCAGCGGGCGTGATTCGTACCGCGAATGGGAGGTCAGGCTGACACGTACGATGCTGGGGCTGGAGTGGACAGCGAGCTATGTCGATACGGACCTGTCGAAGGCCGAGTGCCTTGATTACTCGGGATTCGATGACCTCTGTTCGGCAACATTGGTCGTAGGGGCCAGTAAGAAGTTCTGAGGGGTAAAAGGCGCCGGCAGGGCTCGTGACTCCGGCGTCGGTTGAATATTAGAGATTGTAAGTGGAGTGCTCGGTAGTGCTCTCGATTGCCACTTCGGTTCGCAGGACGACTGGCGTGAGCGCCCGCTTCTGGCCGGTAACCGCCCTCCACCACAGGCAGCTACCGTCCAGTTACTCAGGGGCGTGCCACGCCCTGTTGCGCCCCCTCATACAGCCCTGCCTACAAAGCTTTCATTTCAGCGATATCACGCACCACCTGATCGGCAGAGTGGTCGAACATCGCCTGCTCCTGTGCATCCAGAGGCAGCTCGATCACCCGCGCAATCCCCTCCTCCGCCAGCACACAGGGCACACCCATGGCGATATCCGTTCGCCCGTACTCGCCCTCGAGAATCGCGACCGTCGGCAAAATGCGGTTTCGTCCATTGGCGATGGCATCCACCATCTGTGCAATGGCCACGCCCGGCGCATCGCAGGCACTGCCCACCTTCTTCAAACCCAGGATCTCGCCGCCACCCTGGCGTGTGCGCTGCACAATCCGCTCTATCTGCTCATTGGACAGGAAGTGCGACAGCGGCACCGAACCGACCGTACAGTAGCGCATCAGCGGCACCATGCTATCGCCATGCCCGCCCAGCACCAGCGCCGAGATATCCCGGGCAGAAAACCCGGTCTCCTCGGCGATGAAACACTTCATGCGCGCGGTATCCAGCACCCCCGCCTGGCCGAACACCCTTTTGCGTCCCAGCTTACTGAGCGACCAGGCCCGATAGGTCAGCACGTCGACCGGGTTCGACACCACCAACACCGTCGCCGCCGGCGCATAGCGATTGATATCCCGCATGACGCCATCGAGAATCGGCAGGTTGATGCTCAATACATCCTGGCGCGACTGACCCGGCTTGCGCGGCACACCCGCCGTAATCACCACCAGCTCGGAATCCTGCAGCAATTGCGCATCGGACCCGCCGCGAACCCGGGTATCGGAACCCGACTCGACCGCCGCCTGCCAGACGTCCAGCGCCTTGCCCTGTGCCAACTCACCCTGCACATCGATCAACATCAACTCACGACAAAACTCTTCCCGGGCGATGATCTGCGCCGCCGCCTCGCCCACCATGCCGGCACCCACGATTGATAGCTTGTTCACCTCTCACCTCCCTGCGGCTCGCGCCACCCGCGACATGCCGCCTGTACAGAGAAGTATTGCCCGCAAGTGCCAAAAGGCCACCCGAAGGTGGCCTGTTTACTGATTCGCGGGCCGTCTCGGCCCCTGCAGGTGACGGGACGGCCTGGCTCAATACCCGGGTTGAAGCTATACCCAAAGGGTTCAGAGTGGAGGATGGACCACACGCTCGATTAACGACCGAGGAGAACTTCGCGGTGTCGAATCAGCTGGTCATACGCAACATGACCCGTCCCGAGCTGGACCAGCTCGTCGATTGGGCTGCCCGTGAGGGTTGGAATCCCGGCCTTCACGATGCCGGGCTGTTCTGGGCTACCGACCCTGAAGCCTTCATCGCCGCGTCCCTGGGCGGCGAATTGATCGGGGGCGGTGCCATCACCTCCTACAACGGCGAATTCGGTTTCATGGGCTTTTTTATCGTCCGCCCTGAATATCGCGGTCAAGGCCTGGGCAATACCCTCTGGCACGCACGCCGCGAGCGACTCCTCGCCCGCTTGCGCCCAGGCGCGAGCATCGGCATGGATGGCGTCTTCGCCATGCAGGACTACTACGCCAAGGGTGGCTTCGTCTTCTCCCATCGCAACCTGCGTTTTCGTACCAACAGCAGCGAACGCCCAACGATCTCGCCGGTAGACGACCAGGACATTGTGCCGTTGACCAGCGTCCCTTTCGATCAGCTGGTCGATTACGACCGCACCTGCTTCCCCGCCCCGCGCGCAACCTTCCTGAACGGGTGGATAGCCCAGGCCGATGCACTCGCCGTGGGTTGCCGGCGCGACGGCAGGCTAAGCGGCTATGGCGTAGCAAGGCGCTGCCGGGAAGGCTGCAAGATCGGCCCGTTGTTCGCCGATGACGCCTTGGCCGCCAATGCCCTCTACGCACGCCTGGCGCAATTTGCCCAGGGTGGCCCGCTGTTTCTCGATGCCCCGGAAAATAATCCCGCCGCCATGGCGCTGGTGCAGCAACAGGGCATGAGCGAGGTGTTCGGCTGCGCACGCATGTACCTCGGCCCTCCTCCGCCGATCGCGCACGAACGGGTGTTCGGCGTCACCACGTTCGAGCTGGGCTGATGGCCGCTCGCGATCTCATCGGTTACGGCGGCCGCCCACCCCATCCACGATGGCCCGGTGAGGCGCGCGTCGCGATCCAGTTCGTACTCAACATCGAAGAAGGCGCGGAGTCGTGCATCCTCAATGGCGATGCACAGTCGGAGGCCTGGCTTCACGAGCTACCGGGCCGCCCGCCGCGTGTGGGGGAAGCGGACTTGAGCGTCGAGGGCATGTACGAATACGGATCGCGTGCGGGGGTGTGGCGCATCCTGGAGTTGTTCAGGGTCCGAGGCCTGGCGCTGACCGCCTTCGCCGTGGGCCGGGCACTGGAACTTACCCCGGCGATTGGCCAGGCGCTCTGCGCTGCCGGGCATGAGATTGCCGGGCATGGCTACCGCTGGCTGGACTATCGCGATATGCCTGAAGACCAGGAGCGGCGCCATATCGCGCTCACCCGCGACGTGATCGAACAGATCTGCGGTAAACGCCCTGTAGGCTGGTACACCGGAAGGGTCAGCCAGAACACCCGCCGCCTGTTGCGCGAGGAAGGTGGGTTTCTCTATAGCTCGGACGCCTACAACGACGATCTGCCCTATTGGCTCCCTGGGGCGCCCGCCCACCTGGTGATCCCGTACACACTGGTCAACAACGACGCCCGCTACCTGCTGTCGAACGGTTTCGCCTGCGGTGATGACTTCTTCCGGCTGCTCAAGGATGCTTTCGACCTGCTGTGGCTGGAGGGCGCGCAACACCCGAAGATGATGAGCGTCGGCCTGCATGGGCGCATCAGTGGCCATCCTGGTCGTGCGATGGCGCTGGCGCGCTTTCTCGATTACGTACAAGGCCACGACGCGGTGTGGATCTGCCGGCGCGAAGAGATTGCCAGGCACTGGATAGCCCAATTCCCCGCCTGAGCCCCCAATCGGGTGGTGTAAAACCCAAAAACCCCCAAATGAGGGGATTTTATGGGTAACGCCTTGGGTGCGCCTGAGCCTGAGCCCGGCCGCCATGGGCTATCGAGCCTGGCATGCCGCGTGCTTATTCCCTGAGCGAAATTGCCAATTGTTCTCTCAAGACCACAAGGTGTGAAGCACATGCAGCAAACTCACGAGAGAAACCCGTCGACAATCAGCGAGACGCCGGTTGCAAAAGATTCCCTTATGCGCCGAATGCCATGGAATCTTGCCTTGCTACCTGGCAAAGGCATTGCCTCGCTTTGGGCGAAACTCAAAGTGAGCGAACGACTCTCACTGCCCATCGCCCCCCGTATATTTTTAGTCGCCACTCTATTCGGACTTATTGCTACCAGCTTGATCATCAGCACAAGCACCCAGCAAAACACTGCCCTCACTGCCAAGTTCATCCAGGCCTTGGGCGCCGTGGATACCAGTAGCATGGGGCTGGCGGGGTACCAGACCAGCGACATACTTGACTCGCGTGCCGACAGCGGCTTGCCGCAAGAAGCCCAGGCCAATCGCCAGAAGTCACGCCATCTGTTTTTTCAGAGCCTGAGCAATATTGCCAGTCAGTCGGAAACGCTGTTAATCAACGTTTATGCGCCCGACAAAGTCATTATCTGGTCCAGCAATCCAAAACTGATCGGCCAGCAATTTCCCGGCAACGAGGAACTCGAGAGCACTGAGTCCAGCAAGGATAGCGTCGTTGCCAGCTACCACCAGGTAAAGGAAAGTCGTAACGAGCAGCAGTTCACTCGACAGCCAAGCAGCATGTTCATCGAGAATTACATCCCGCTGGTCAATACCGCGGGGGAAGTACCCTCGGTCGTTGAATTCTATACAGAGCCCCCCGGATGGCTGACCAGTACCCGATCGGGTTACCTGCTGGTGTGGCTCGCCTGTTCCATTGGTACCGCCTTGATCTATCTGGGCCTGCTCTCCTTTATGGGTAAGCTTGGCAACGTATTTCCGGCGAGGACCCAACAAAACATCGACAACGAAATGGCCACCTTGCTCAACGAAGTGACCAGCGCAGTGGCTCACAACCTGCGCAACCCCCTCGCCGCGGTCCGCTCCAGTGCCGAGCTGGCCCTGGAAGTCGGGAGCCAGGCCGCCGGCAAAAACATCGGGGACATCATCAATCAAGTCGATCGCATATCGGAATGGATCAGGGAACTGCATGTTGCGTCCACCTCGCTGAAGGGTGAAATCGGCAAGGTCGATCCGGTAGAGGCCGTGCTTGAGACCCTGCGCAACTTTGAACTGCCATTGAGCAGCGCCAACGTGCATGTGGAATTTTCAGCAAGCAGCACGCTGCCGGTCACAGGTCATCACCAGTTGCTCGTTCAGATACTGGACAGCCTGGTGTCCAATGCGATCGATGCGATGCCAGACGGGGGGACGTTGTACATAGATATCAATCAGCGCTCGTTCAAGCGCTTGAGCATAGTACTTCATGACACCGGCAAGGGATTGACCGCCGCCCAGCAGAAAGCGTTGTTTCGGCCTCGTTGCGCGATCAAACAGGGAGGATTTGGAATCGGCTTGATGCTGGTGAAATTGATAATGCAGCGTTTTGGCGGCCACGCCAGCCTGACCAGTAGCAAGAACAAAGGGACAACCGTCAACTTGTGCTTTCGGATGGCAGACAGTGTCTAGTGTCGCAAAGCAGTCAATCACGAACGACTGCTTGCGGCCACAAGCAGTCATACCTTTTGATTCATCAGGGACTGACCACGAACCTCGGCTTTTGGTGATTTAGCACACGTCAAGCAACTCGTAGTTTTCCCCAAAGAAAACTACTCACTGGACCACACGATACTGTCCTGGTGAGCCTTCGACTTCGCAGTAGCGGACAATACTTTTGGCTGTGCCAGCGAAGGCATCCACGGCGCTTTCACCCAATAGAAGCGCCGTTACCGGGGCCACGATCTTCTCTTGGATATCTTGCATCGTATTCATCTCTGCAAGACGGAGGCTATAGACCCACTCGCTCACGTTTTCACCGGTCGTTGTCCATCTGAACAACTGACCGTGTTCGAGGGTTCGCGGTGAATCATCCAGGGGGAACCCCATCCAACACTCGTCAAAATCTACGGCCTTGGACCAGAAGCCTACGTGCAGGAGCGGTTGATTGTTATCTATTGCCGCAATGCCAGTCCCCACGAAACTGATCTGGAAACTCAGGTACGCGCCAATCGTGCGTTTGGGCTTTATGATTACGGGCAGAGAGTATGCAATGTCGGTGTATACCCATTGATTGCTGTCCGTCAAAGACGACTCTTCCCATGGTCCTGCTACAACGTGCTTTCTGACCGACCCGTTGCTCAGCAGGCTATTGAGTTCCTGCTTCAACAACAAAGCGAGGACCTCACACTCTGCGCCGACTTTGGAAATGAAGGAGATACACTCGGAAATAGACTTGCCGATATCAGCCATGACGGCCTCCTGCTGCAGAAAAAAATATTTGTTGCGAGACGTTCACTGAGGGCGCTTCAGGCGTTTGCAGATCAGCAAAACCATCGAAGCCCCTCCAGAAAATTTCAGTTCTCTGCGGCGCCAATTCCAGCGCGCCAAGTTCCTTGAAACCACAAAAAGGGCGAATCCCTAGCTTTTCGAGGAAACAAATCACCTCTTCGGACCAACGATACAAGAGTAACTCTGAACTCTTCAACTCATGCAAAGTATTCAATACTTCGTACCAAGATCGAAGTAGAAGGCGGCCTTTCCATATGTCGTCTCGGCCTTTTGCTTCGATACCTGCGCTGGTCTCAGGGGCAATGAAGATGTGCAAGGCTCGTTTCTGCTCATCCTCCGACAGAAAGTTGTTCCATTGCTTATGGAGTTGGTCGTCACCACTCAAGGGAGCCCTCCACTTGAATTCGATCAGTAGCGACCACTTCTCCGCCCCCCACCACAGCTCGACCAACATATCCGGTTCGATTCGATTGTTTCTGGGCCAGAATCTCATTTCTGCATGTGCCACCGGCCCCTCAGGGAACGCTTCTGGTTTTCCCTTTTTCGCGAGCGCCATCCAGAATGCGCCAATCGCGCTGACAGGCAGGAAGGCCAACGGCCCCATGACTAAGGCGGTGATCTCATCTTCCTCCGAGACTCTCTTTTCGCCAGGTTCTCGATGCCCCAGGTAACGCTGATATACACGGGATTTGTTGTGCGTTATAGCGTGCAGCACACGTTACTCCTTGAATGTGAACTTCACTCGGGCGCAGCCGCCAAGCAGAAGTCAGCCAGTATCCTGCGCACCCCGCCGCGCTGGGGAGACGAAGATAGCGCGCGGGACATAGTGCAACCTTGGCGTCTGGCGTCAAGTCACTTTGTGCATTTCCCCAATAAACGACGCGTAAATCGCCCCCGGACTTCTTTGAATCCCGTTGATGTACGACCAGACTCGACCAGCCTGCTTTACGGAGAGCGAAGTAATTCTGCGTTCGTGTCGATGACCGTTTGTACGATCTCGATCATTCCGTTAATAGCAAACTGCACACCCATGCACACGAGCAAAAAACCCATTATACGTGACGTAGCATCAATACCTGACTGCCCGGTGAATTTCATAATCAAATCAGAAGCGCGAAGACAGCCCCAGAGAATCAAAGAGACTGAAAGAAAAATCAACGGAGGCGCTATCAGCACGACCCAATAAGGAAACGACACGCTGTGTTTAATAGTGGCAGATGCACTGATAATCATAGCGATTGTACCTGGGCCAGCGGTGCTTGGCATTGCTAAAGGAATGAAGGCAAAGCTGGTTCGTTCTTCATCGCTGAAATTAGAGGAGGATGGCTGGCGCGGCTGCGGGAATAGCATTTTCGAGCCTATGATGACGAGAATTCCGCCACCTGCAATGCGCAAGCCCGGTATAGATATTTTAAAAGCCCCCATAATAAATTCACCTACATAGTAGGTGAGCAGCATGATGGTAAACACGTATAGCGAAGTCAAAAATGCCTGTTTGTACTTTTCTTCTCGGCTGAGCCCTTTGGAAAGCGCTAAAAAAAGGGCGACTGTAGTAGGGGGATTGATCAGCGGTAGTAGTGCCAGTATTCCTAGCACAACGGCGTCAAGTAGTATGTTCATACGAAGTGATCCTAGAAATGGCTGACCGATTTCCAGTTTAGGCAAGATACTGTCCAGCGACTGCCACCTGCAAAGAGTAGTCCAACTCCTGCTTGGCCATACGTAGCTTGAAAGCACCGCCAGTAAAACGAAGCGGCGGCGGCAAAGGCCGAGGAAAGCGGGCCGAGCCAGCCTTAGAGATATTTGGTGATCTGCTTGAACTCTTCCAGAGACCCTCTTGCTCTACTGACGACGGCACCTACGGTGTCTTCGAGGCAATGGTCGATGTGGTCCTGGATCAGTGTGCGCTTGGCCTGGCAGATGGCTTTTTCCACTGCGTGCAACTGCTGTGCGATGTCCACGCAGGCGCGCTCGCTCTCGATCATGGTGATGATGCTACGCAAATGTCCTTGCGCGCGCTTCAGCCGTTTGACGATGGCAACGTGCGATTGGTGAGTGTGCTCATGCGGGGCTTCGGTTCTGCCCATGTTCAGGTCCTATGTGTGTGGCAATGGGCGAGTATCCCCCAGGAGGGGATGCCTCATGCAAGCCGAGCGCCTCAGAGCAGTTCGATGCCGAAGCGCCGCACGAACAAGGCGAACAGCCCAAAACAGGCCATGGTGATGAGGATGCAACCGACCAGCGTCGGCCAGAATCCCAGGCGCGGGAGCAGCAGTGGAAAGGCCAGGAACATGGGAAGTGTCGGCACTACGTACCAGAAGGTGTACCAAGCGTGATTGGCGATCTTTTCCTGGCTCTGGTGTTCGACGTACAGCCAGATCAGCGTCAAAACTGTCACCAACGGAAGCGCCGCCACCAAGCCGCCCAGCTTGTCGCTGCGCTTGGCCAGCTCGGACACCACGACTACGATCCCAGCGGTTAACAGGTACTTCGTGATAATCCAGGCCATGGCCGCTTCCGCCCTAACGCCGAGACAGTCAATCCACTTCGGAAATAGTGCCGATCATATCCCCCCAGGGGGGATGCGATCAAACGCGAGGTGCCGCCTCAGCGCCTTGCTATCCCACAGGTAGTCGATTGACACAGGCCAGACCGATGCCCCCGGAATATCAGGAACGATTCGACATCCCTCGCGGTCAACACCTTCAGCAGTGATCAAAAACGGTCTACATCATGAGGATTCGCCATGAGTACCCTGACGATCGAAGGCTGGTGCAAAGGCAGCGGCGAGCAACGATCCACCCCGGTGGGCGACATACACTTCGACATCGCAGGCCCTGTCCACAGGGCACTGGAACAGGCCGAAGAGCGCCTGCAGCAGAGCCACGAGCCTGAAACCATGGTAGATGTCGATATGGAGGCGATGAACCTGGTCATGCCGGAGGGATACGGGCCATTGTCCGACTGCCGTCTACGCGTCTACCTGAGCGATGAAGAGCGCGGCCAGTTCCATCTGGTCGGGCATCGCGCCAGTGACGGCAGCCTGATCTATTCCAATGCGGTGCTGATTGCGCAATTGAGCTGAGCGCCGCCCTGCCCGTCGGCGGAAACCTCGTCGCCCCCGGTCCGGCAGCCTTTGGAGCCGGGGGCGATCCACCCTGCGCCGTTTACGCAGTGGCATCCAGCGCCATTCGGTATTCGATGACGCCCGGCTTTTCGGCAATCCAGTCGTACAGCCGCTGGGCGGTCTGGTTGCTCTCCTGGGTGTGCCAGTACAGCCGGTCGCAATGCCTTTCCTGCGCCTGTCCTTGCACATGCTCGATCAGCTGCTTGCCGATCATCCGGCCCCGTGCGCCTGGGTCTACGTAGAGATCTTCCAGGTAGCAGAAGTCATTGCGGCCCCAGGTCGAGCGATGGAACACGAAGTTGACGAAACCGTAGATCCGCTCGCCGTCCGAGGCGACCGCACAATGCACCGGTTCGCTTGGGTCGAAGAACCGCGCCCAGGTCAGCCTGGTCGTCTCCATGCCCACATCCACCTTGTAGAACGCCTGGTACTGAGCCCAATACTCGCACCACTGTTCGAAGTCCTTTTGCGCTACCGGGCGAACCGATAAACCCTGTTTTACGGCGGTCATGTTCAATCCTTAATGACTGTAGAAACGCTGATTGAAAGGTGTCGATACCAGCCTCGTGCCTATCCGGTGCGGACCGACGCCAAGTGGTATCAGCCCGCTTGGCCGTTGATTTATAGCGCGCAACTGGCATGGTCGACCCATCCAGTTTATGCGCCGAGGCCAGACCATTTGCCTACCGCCGGACAGTGAGGAACGATTTACCTGCTCGTGCTCCACAGGCAAAAGTCATTGTCCCCCGCAGCGCTTTTTCCGCCCCTCGCCTGCACCCAGAATCCGCGCCTGACCAAATTTCCCGTTCAGGAGAACCCGGATGACCTTCTTCAAGCCCCTGCTCCTCGCCGCTGCCCTGGCCACCACCACCCAGGCCGCCCTGGCCACCGACTGGCAAACCTCACCCTACGGCCAGCACGACGAGATCGGCGCCGCCAACCTGCTCACCCCCGAGGTGGTCAAGCAGGCCGTCGGCCTGGTCAAGACCGGCAAGACCTACCCCCTCGCCGTGCCCGTGAGCAAGGACCTGCCCGCCTTCCGCCACCGCAGCTTCCACCTGTACAACATCCAGCCTGGAGAACAGGCCGGCCAGACCCTGGGCAAGAACAAGTTCAGCTTCAACGATGAGCTGGTCAACGGCTGGACCGGCGTCGGCACCCAGCTCAACGGTATCGGCCACATCGGTATCGACAACGTCTACTACAACGGCAACAAGGCGGCCGACTTCGTCACCGTCGAAGGTGTAAGCAAGCTGGGTGTGGAGAAGGTGCCGCCGATGGTGACCCGCGGCGTGGTGCTGGACATGACCGCCTACTACGGCAAGGCCATCGTCCCCGGCGGCACGGCGTTCACCGTGGACGACGTCAAGGCCGTGCTGAAGAAGCAAGGCATCACCCTGCGCAAGGGCGACGTGGTGCTGTTCAACACCGGCTGGCTGGAGCTGATCGGCAAGGACAACCAGCAGTTCCTCGCCACCGAGCCTGGCATCGACCTGGGGGCCGCGCAATGGCTGGCGGACCAGGGCATCGTCGCCTTCGGCGGTGATACCTGGGCCTCGGAGGTGTACCCGAACCCCACGGGCGAAGAGTTTCCGGTCAACCAGTTCATGCTGGCCAAGCGCGGCATCTACAACCTGGAGCTGATCGACACCCGTGCGCTGGTGCGCGACAAGGCCTTCGAGTTCCTGTTCGTGCTGGGCCAGCCGCTGTACAAGGGCTCGACCCAGGTCAATATCAACCCGGTGGCGATCCACTGATTTCAGCGATTCGTGACGTGCAGGCAAAGGTCATTGGCGCGGCCGTGACTTAATCCACCCCCGCAAGGTGGCGATACTGCACGCATCCGAAATGGCCTTCCCGCAAATGGAAGGCCCTCTGACCGAATCCGCCCCCCTGGAGCCCCTTGATGAAACCCGGACACGTCCTGTTCGCCCTGGCCATCGGTGCCTTCGGCATCGGTACCACCGAATTCGCCCCCATGGGCCTGCTGCCGGTGATCGCCGATGGCGTCGGCGTCAGCATCCCCAGCGCCGGCATGCTGGTGACGGCCTATGCCGTCGGCGTGATGCTCGGCGCACCGATCATGACCTTGCTGTTCAGCCGCTTCGGCAAGCGCGGTGCGCTGATCGCGCTGATGGCCATCTTCACCCTCGGCAACCTGCTCTCGGCCCTGTCGCCAGGCTATGCCACCCTGCTCGCCTCGCGCCTGGTCACCAGCCTCAACCACGGCGCCTTCTTCGGCCTGGGTGCGGTGGTGGCGGCCAGCGTGGTGCCCCGTGAGAAACAGGCGAGCGCCATCGCCACCATGTTCATGGGCCTGACCATCGCCAACATCGGCGGTGTGCCGGCCGCCACCTGGATCGGCCAGCAGGTCGGCTGGCGCCTGGCCTTTGCCGGCACTGCGCTGCTCGGCATCCTGGCCATGGCCGCGCTGTGGTACGCCCTGCCCAAGGGTGAGCGCGGCAGCGTGCCCGATGTACGCCGCGAACTGGCGGTGATCGCCCGGCCGAACGTGCTGCAGGCCTTAGCCACCACCGTGCTCGGCGCCGGCGCCATGTTCACCCTGTACACCTACGTAGCCCCGGTGCTGGCCGAACTGACCGGCGCCTCGGACAGTTTCGTCACCCTGGGCCTGGTGCTGATCGGCGTAGGCTTCACCATCGGCAACAGCCTCGGCGGTCGCCTGGCCGACTGGTCGCTGGACGGCTCGGCGCGGATCTTCCTCGGCGTGCTGGCCTTGATCATGGTGC
This sequence comes from Pseudomonas sp. BJa5, assembly GCF_030272875.2. NCBI lineage: Bacteria > Pseudomonadati > Pseudomonadota > Gammaproteobacteria > Pseudomonadales > Pseudomonadaceae > Pseudomonas > Pseudomonas sp. BJa5. Next base: position 6,333 of record NZ_JALRNG020000042.1, on the reverse strand, counting down.
TGATGCCGCTGGTGCTGGGCAGTCACCTGGGCGCCGCCCTGGCCTTGCTGGTGTGGGGCGTGTTTACCTTCGCCGTGGTACCACCGCTACAGATGCGCGTGATGATCGCCGCCGCCGAGGCCCCGGGCCTGGCCTCCTCGATCAACGTCGGTGCGTTCAACCTCGGCAACGCGGTAGGCGCGGCGCTGGGTGGCGCGGTCATCAGCCTGGACCTGGGCTATGCGGCCATTCCGGTCGCCGGCGGCCTGCTGGCCGCGGGCGGCTTGTTGCTGGTGTGGCTGGGCGGGCGCGACAAGGCCGCGGCCAAGGCACTGGGCGAAACCGCCTGAACAGGCTAGCCAAGTGGGGACTGCCCGGGTAAAACGTGGAGCAGTCCCCTGGAGGTTCCATGCAAGATCTACGTCAGTTGCGCTACTTCGTCGCCGTCGCCGAATGTGAGAACGTCGGCCGCGCGGCGGAGCAGCTGCATATCTCCCAATCGCCCCTGAGCCGGCAGATCGCCCAGCTCGAGGACAACCTGGGCCTTGCCCTGTTCGAACGGCGCAACCAGCGCCTGTTCCTGACCGCCGACGGGCGCACCTTCCTGTCCGAGGCGCGCGGCCTGCTCAAGCACGCCGAGCGCCTGGAGTCGCTGGGCAAGCGCCTGGGCCGTGGCGAGGAAGGCGGCCTGTGCATCGGCTACGTCAACCACGCCATCCATGCCGGCGTGCTGCCCGGCGCGGTGCGGGCGATCCGCGGCGAACGTCCGCAGATCCATATCGCCCTCTACAACATGACCCCGGGCGAGCAGTTCGAAGGCCTGCGCCAGCGCAGCCTGGACATCGCCCTGGTCTGTGAGCCACCGCCTGCCAACGACCCCGACCTGCTGGCCCAGCCAGTGCTTGAAGATCCCATGCTGCTGGCCATCCCCGCCGAGCACCCGCTGGCGAGCCGCGCCGAGCTGACCCCCGCCGACCTGCATGAACAGGAGTGGATCATCACCGGCGGCCAGCCCGACCAGATCAACAAGCGCGATGACTTCATCGCCCGCTGCGCCGATGCCGGCTTCACCCCGCGCCTGTCGCTGGAGGCGACCGACCCGTTGAGCGTGCTCGGGCTGGTGTCGGCCGGGCTGGGCCTGGCCATGGTGCAAAGCAGCCTGTCGGCCAGTGCCGGCCCCACGGTGGTGCTGCGCCAGCTAGACTGGTTCAGGCCTTGCGTGCGGCTGTGGGCGGCCTGGCATCGGGTAGACCTGCGGCCGATCGTGGGCGTATTTCGCGAGCGGGTGCTGGCGCTGGCCGAAAAGACCCCAGAGGTCTGAACTCAGTCTAATTCCGTCTTTTACAGTCTTAGACCGCCTCACTAGCATGGCTCCCATCGATGCAACTCAACCACAGGAGCCTTTCCATGAACATCGACCTCGGCGGACGCACCGCCATCATCAGCGGCTCGACCGGCGGTATCGGCCTGGCCATCGCCCGCGGCCTGGCCCGCGCCCATGCCGACGTGGTCATCGCCGGCCGCAGCCAGAAATCGGTGGACGCCGCCCTGGCCGAACTGAGCGCCCAGGGCGGACGTGGCCAGGTGCATGGTTTGATCGCCGACCTGGGTACCGCCGCCGGTGCCCAAACCCTGTTCGCCGCCCACCCCGCGGCCGACATCCTGGTCAACAACCTGGGCATCTACGACAACGTCGACTTCTTCGAGGCAGCCGACAGCGAGTGGGCCCGCTTCTACGAAACCAACGTACTGTCCGGTGTGCGCCTGGCGCGCCATTACGCCCCGGGAATGGTCGAGAAAGGCTGGGGACGGATCCTGTTCATTTCCTCCGAATCAGGCGTGGCCATCCCTGCCGACATGATCAACTACGGCGTGACCAAGAGCGCCAACCTCGCTGTCTCCCACGGTCTGGCCAAGCGTTTGGCGGGCACTGGCGTCACCGTCAACGCGGTACTGCCCGGACCGACCCTGACCGATGGTGTCGCCGCCATGGTGGCCGACGCCGCCAAGGCCTCCGGGCGCAGCATCCGCGAAGAGGCCGACCACTTCGTGCGCACCGCCCGTCCGAGCTCGATCATCCAGCGTGCGGCCGAGGTCGACGAAGTCGCCCACCTGGTGGTGTACCTCGCCTCGCCTTTCTCCTCCGCTACCACCGGCGCGGCGTTGCGGGTCGATGGTGGGGTGGTCGACAGTCTGGCGATCTGACCTCATCGCGGGGCAAGCCCGCTCCTACGTCCCCTGTAGGAGCGGGCTTGCCCCGCGATAGCTTTCTCAGAATGTCCCCGGATAAGCCCCGCCATCGATCAGCAGGTTCTGCCCGGTGATGTACCCGCCATGGGCGCTGCACAGGAACGCGCAATACGCCCCGAACTCCTCGGCCTTGCCGAACCGCGCCGCCGGAATCGCCTGGCGGCGTGCCTGGGTGGTCGCCTGCAGGTCACCGCCGGCCTGGCTGGCGGCCTGCAGGGTCTTCTGCAGCCGTGCGGTGTCGAACGCACCTGGCAGCAGGTTGTTCAGCGTCACGTTGCGTCCGGCCAGGCGTTGCTGGCGAGCAAGACCTGCGATGAAACCGGTCAGACCGCTACGGGCGCCATTGGACAACCCGAGGATGTCGATCGGCGCCTTCACTGCACCGGAGGTGATGTTTACCACCCGGCCAAAACCGCGCTCGGCCATGCCGTCCACCACCGCCTTGATCAGCTCGATAGGTGTGAGCATGTTGGCGTCCAGCGCCTTGAGCCAGTCCTCCCGCTCCCAGTCACGAAAGTCCCCGGGTGGCGGGCCGCCGGCATTGTTGACCAGGATGTCGACCTGCGGGCAGGCGCCCAGCAGGGCCTGGCGCACCCCAGGTTCGGCCACATCGCCCACCACCGTGCGCACCTCGATGGCCGGGAAGCGACCACGCAGCTCGGCCGCCGTCTGCTCCAGGGTGGCAGCGGTACGCGCATTGATCACCAGGTTGACGCCCGCGCCCGCCAGGGCTTCGGCGCAGCCCTTGCCCAGCCCCTGGCTGGCGGCGCAGACAATGGCCCAGCGGCCGTTGATACCTAGATCCATGATCGGCTCCATGTTGAGTGAGTCATCAGGGTACTCGCGTGTAGCGCTCCTGTGACAAGGAAATCGCCGATCATTTGATCGGCGAGAATGCCGCCGGCATCAGCAGCTTGGACTCCATGCGCACCAGCATGGGGAAGGCCTTGGGAATGAAGCGCTCAAGCCAGTCGCGGTCGTCGTACAGCGCGGCGCGGCGCTGGATGCGCTCGTCCAGGCTCTCATAGGCCCAGATGTGCACCACCTGGTTGAGTTCGCCAATCTCGGTGTACCACCAGCCCACCAGGGTGGTGTAGCGCGAGATCACCGGCAGGCCTTCTTTTTCGAAGTGTTCGAGGTACTCCTTCATCTTGCCGATGTGCAGGGTGTAGGTACGCATTTCATAGAACATGGACAGCACTTCCTGGACAGGCGTGCCCGTCGTCGGGCACGCAGGGGTTTAGGGGGTCAGAGGTTGCCGTGGTAGGCATCGGTGATCAGCCGCTCGACATCGCGGGCCGTGGTCAGGCGCGGGTTGACCCGGATGTTGCCGCTGCGCATGGAGTCGCTGACCATTTGCGCCAGGTACTCAAGGTCCACACCCAGTTCGCGAATGGTGCCGGGAATGCCCATGGCGCGGTTCAGCGCCACCACCCGCGCCACGGTGCAGGCTGCGGCCTGCTCCACACTCATGCCGGTGACATCAGCGCCCAGGGCGATGGCGATGTCGCGAAAACGCTCCGGGCAGGCCGGCAGGTTGAACTGGATCACATAAGGCAGCAGCGCGGCGTTGGCGATGCCGTGGGGGATGTTGAACACGCCACCGAAGGTGTGGGAGATCGCGTGGACGTTGCCCAGCTTGGACTGGGAAAAGGCCACCCCGGCCAGGAACGAACCCAGCAGCATCTGCTCGCGGGCGGCCATGTCTTCGCCGACGAAATAGCACGTTTCGAGGTTGCCGGCGATCAGCCGGATCGCCTGCAGGGCCATGGCCTGGCTGATCGGGTTGGCCTGGCGCGAGACATAGGACTCGATCGCGTGGGTCAGCGCGTCCATGCCGGTAGCGGCGGTAATCGAGGGCGGCAGCTTGAGGGTCAGCGCCGGGTCGAGGATCGCCAGGCGCGGGAACAGCTGCGGGCTGATGATCACCGTCTTGAACAGGGTCTGCTGGTTGGTGAACACCGTGGAAGCGGTGCACTCACTGCCGGTGCCAGCGGTGGTCGGGATGGCGAAGATCGGCAGTGGCGGGTTGACCAGCCGGTCGTAGCCCTCGTAGTCGAGAATGTTGCCCGGGTTGGTGGCCATCGCGGCCACGCCCTTGGCGGTGTCGATGCTGCTGCCGCCGCCTACGCCGATCACCGCCTGGCAATCATGCTCGCGCAACAGCCTCACGGCAGCGTCGAGGACGTCAGTGCCGGGGTTGGCCTCTACCGCCGAGAACAGGTGGTAGTCGATACCGGCCTGCTCCAGGGAGGCAAAGAAGCCGCCCAGGATACCGGCGTCGATCAGGCCCTGGTCGGTGACCACCAGCAGCGCGCCCTGCACATGGGGCTTGAGCAGCGCGCCGGCCTGGTTGGCCAGGCCTTCACCGCACTGGACGAGGGTGGGGAAATGAAACCGGAAGTTGCTCATGGAAGATCCTCGGGCACGTGGAGCCGTGTTGTTCTTGTTCAACCCGCCATGCGTCGCGGCGGGCCGTGCCTGGGCAATCTAGGGTGGTGGGCGGGCGCCGGATAATGAAAAGAGCTGATCCGGGGATAACCCAGGCTTATCGATAAGCTGGCGCTATCTGCGGATCAGCTCTTTTCATTACCCGCAGCCTGCCGGGGGCTCGAACAATCGCAGCGCACACGGCCCCGATGTGCCTCCCATAACCACAACAACGAGCACTGCGATGAAGACCACCTCCTCCCCGGCTGCCCTGGCGCTGGATACCGATGCCCCCATGACCACGGTGCGCTGGCGCATCTTCCTGATCCTGTTGCTGCTCACCGCGATCAACTACATCGACCGCGCCTCGCTGTCGGTGGCCCTGCCGCTGATCGCACCGGAATTCAACCTCACGCCGGCCATGGAGGGGCTGATGCTCAGCGCGTTCTTCTGGTCGTATGCGCTGATGCAGATTCCCGGCGGCCTGTTGCTGGACCGCTTCCACACCCGCGGCATCATCGGTGCCGCGACCATCGCCTGGGGCGCCTTCCAGGCCCTCGGCGCGGCCTCGCACAACTGGCTGGTGTTGCTGCTCACACGCATCGGCCTGGGCGTGGCCGAGTCGCCGATCATGCCCGCCGGCGCCAAGCTCAACGGCGCCTGGCTCACCCCCAACGAACGTGGTCGCGGCGCCGTGCTGGTGGATGGCGGCGCGCCCCTGGGCAGCGCCCTGGGGGCGATCCTGATCTCCGGGCTGATCGCCTGGCTCGGCTCCTGGCGCCTGGCCTTCGTGGTGGCCGGGGTCGGCACCATCCTGGCCGGCATCCTGGCCTGGAAGTACATCCGCAACCACCCTGGCGAACACCCGGGCGTCAACGAGGCCGAGCTGCGCCACATCACCGACGGCAACGCCAGCGCCCACGCCGCTGCCGCCAGGGCCAGCATCCCTTTGCGCGTGCTGCTCAAGGACCGCTCGATCTTCGCCATGTTCGCCGGCTACAGCTGCATCCTCGCGGTGTTCTACGGCTTGCTGACCTGGATGCCCAGCTACCTGCACAAGGCCCACGGCCTGGATATCAAGGCCATGGGCGGGGCGACCTTCCTGATCTTCATGTGCGGCTTCATCGGCGAGCTGATCGGTGGCTGGATCGGTGACAAATGGCGCGCCAGTGGCGCCTCGCCAAACCTTGTGATGCGCGCGATGTTCAGTGGCTCGGCGCTGGTCGCCGCCGCGTGCATCCTGGCCGCCGCCTTCGTCAGCCGCACGGGCCCGGTGATCACCCTGCTGTGCGTGGCGATGTTCTTCATCCGCTGGTGCGGCATGTACTGGTGCCTGCCGGCGATCATCGGCGGCCCTTCGCGCACCGGGGTGCTGGGCGGGACCATGAACTTCTGCGGCAATATGGCAGGCGTGCTGGTGCCGATCGTCATCGGCCTGATCGTGCAGTTCACCGGCGAGTATTTCTTCGCCTTGATCTTCTTTGTCGTCGCGGCGCTGCTGATTGCCCTGTTCTCGAGCCTGATCGACTATCGCGAGCGGCAGTTCTGAGTTCGACCCCATCGCGGGGGGGGGCCCCCCCAGGAGGCGGGGGGGGGGGGGCGCCCGCCGATGCCCCCCAAAACCAGCCCCAAAAAAACCCACCCCAAACCCCCCAGGGGGACCCCCCGCCCCCC